>JBARKD010000252.1:0-24974 GCA_049800615.1 Acidobacteriaceae bacterium
GGTCATCTGACCTCCTGCAAACGCTGCCAGGAGGAGTTGGCGGCCGTCCAGGCCCTACAGCAGGCAATGGTCTTGGCGCCGGCGCAGGAGCCCTCCGCGAACTTGCTGGCGCAGGCGCGTTTGCGGCTGGAAGAAGCGCTGGACAACATGCCGCGCGCCGGCTGGCTGGTGCGCTTGCAGCAGTCCATGTTCCGCGGTGTGAGCGTCCTCGGCCGGGCGCCGGTCGCGGCCTCCGCCTTGCTCGTTGTAGGCCTCGGGTGTGGTGGCTTTGCCGGCTTCGAATACGCCGAGCAGCACGTGCCCCAGACGATAGCAGAGCTGCCTGCCCCTCCTAAAGATCGAGACAAGATCGCGATTGTCGACAGCATCGCGCGCGAACCGGACACTGAAAACGTAGTCATCCACTTCAATCGCCTTGTTCCCGAAACCATGCAAGGGTCCCTGGATGACCCGCAAATCCGGCAGCTCCTGTTAGCCGGCACGGAACGCCCGGCCGATCCTGAGGTAGCGCAAAATTCTGTAAACCTTCTGGCCGACGAATGCCTGGCAGGCCACCAGTGCCCGGACGGGCCGGTGCGCAACGCTTTGCTGGTGGCGTTGTGGCATGACCAGGACGCCGGTGTGCGGCTGAATGCACTGAACGGCCTGAAGCCATATGTGGCTGAGGACATGCGGGTTCGCGACGGGGTGGTGGAAGCGTTGCTGGATGATCCGGACGCCACTGTGCGCTCGCGGGCTATCGAGCTGCTGCAGCCGGTGCAGGCGGATACCAGTGTGCGTGAGGCCTTGCATACTGTGGCCTCCGAGGATGACAATCCTCACATCCGCACCGTATCCCGGGAAGTTTTGGATCGATATCCGCAGATTCAATAGCTTTGGGGTTCACTTTTCGGCATTCAACAGGTCCTGGTTTTTGGGTATCCCTGGGAGAGATCTCCGATGAAGCACTTTCCGATCCTCGGTTCGCTGACGATAGTCGTGGGCGGTTTCCTTTTTACCGCCAATTCGGGCTGGGCTTCAGGAGGTCCCCTGAATCTGGCGGAGGCCGCGGGCCCGGATTTTCTGTTCAGCGCACAAGGGTACCTTGGAGTGGGTCTACGAGAAATCGACCCGGACAGGATCTCGGCCCTGCGGCTTAAGGATGCCCATGGGGCCGAGGTGGTTCTGGTGGATCATGATGCACCGGCGGGCAAGTCTGGCCTGAGAGTGCACGACGTGATTCTCCAGTTGGACGGTCAGCCAGTCGAAAGCGCCGAGCAATTGAGCCACCGGCTGCGTGAGATGCCCTCAGGACGCGCCATAACCCTGCTGATTAGCCGGGACGGCAATCCGGTGAATGTCACCGTGCAGCTCTGCGATCAGGCCGTGTTGCAAGAGGAAGCCTGGAAGCAGCATTTCAGCGTCCCGGAACCGCCGCAAGCCACGGGACAAAGCTTTCTCGGACATTCAGGCCTGACGACTCCCGCCTTTCTGGAGAGCGTGATCCCGAGGTCGCTGTATGTGGGCGCAGCGGTGAATCCGGTCAAGACACAACTCGCGGACTACTTCGGCGTAACCAGCGGCACAGGATTGTTGGTTGAGAACGTGGATTATCAGAGCCCCGCGGCTCATGCCGGCCTGAAGGCCGGTGATGTTGTGGTCAAGGTGGATGCGCAACGCATGACCAGCCGTGGCGACTGGCTGAAGGTGCTTCGCAATCACCGTGGACAGCCCGTGCAGGTGACCATCATGCGCAACAAGCAAGAGATGGTCCTCACCATGAGCGCCGGTAAGCCTAAGCGGAAATGACCGGTTTCCCTTCAGATCGCTGAAGATACAGCTCAGGTTAAGATCCGAACCATTCCCTTCCTGGTTACTCACACCCTCCACTCCGCTGTGTTTGAATACAAGCGGATGAGTGTAAAGGCTCAAAAGCGTACGTTGCGGGGCAGATTTCGAGCGGCCACGCGCAAGGCTCGCGAACTGGCGGTGGTGGGACATGCATTAGCCTCCACCCGCCACGTGGTCATGGCGCAGATCGTGCCCATGCGGTTCTGCAATCTCTCCTGTGCGTATTGCAACGAATACGACAAGGTCTCCAAGCCCGTGCCTGTCGAAGAGATGGTGCGGCGGATCGATCATCTGGCCAAGCTGGGAACGAGCATCATTACCATTTCCGGCGGAGAACCGCTGACCCATCCGGGACTGGATGAGGTCATTGCCCGTATTCGGCGCCACGGGCTGGTGGCCGGCATGATCACCAATGGATATCTGCTGGTGCCGGAGCGTATCGAGCGCTTGAATCGTGCCGGCCTCGATCACCTGCAAATTTCCATCGACAACATCGAGCCGGATGAGATTTCGAAGAAGAGTCTCAAGGTTCTGGACAAAAAGCTGGAGTTCCTTTCCCGTTATGCCGAGTTTCACGTGAACATAAATTCCGTAGTCGGCGGCGGGATCCGGAATCCTCAGGATGCACTGGTCATTGGCAGGCGAGCGCTGGAACTGGGATTCACCTCAACCATCGGTATTATCCACGACGGCGACGGGCAGCTTAAGGCGCTGAAGGATGAAGAACGGCGCGTGTATTACGAGATGGCCGGCATGGAGAAGAAAAACTATTCGCGCTTCAATAAGTTTCAGGAAGCAATTGCCAATGCCGAGCCGAACGACTGGCGCTGCCGGGCTGGTTCACGTTTTCTCTATATCTGCGAGGACGGCCTGGTGCACTATTGCTCTCAGCAGCGTGGATATCCCGGCGTTCCGCTGGAGCAGTACACAAAGGCCGATGTGACGCGGGAATACCTCACGGAAAAGACCTGCGCGCCGCACTGCACGGTCTCCTGCGTACACCAGATCTCCTACATCGACCACTGGCGTTCACCCCAAACGCGGACCACGACGCCGAACCAGTTGGTCAAAATTCAAACTTAGGCAAAATTCAGACATAGGCGGAACTTCCGCGGCTTATCTGCGTGAGAAGCCCACGGACGCCAACACCCAATCCAGTTCAGGCTTGAGCGAAAACTGCCCCTTCGCAAATGACGAGGGATACGGCTACTCGCCCGCGCCGTGATGAGCGGTCGTGCTTGCCTTGGTTTCAGCCAGCGCCTGGTCGATGATTTGAAACAGCCGCTGACGGTCGACGACCTCGACGAAGGGCACACCATTGGTCTTGTTGGTGACGACCCAAATGGTGGGAGTATGTTCAATGCCGATTCGTTTGCCGAGATCGATATCCTCCTGCACCTGGGCGGCGAATTTCTTTTGCGGGTCGATGACAAAGGGCAATGCCAGACCATGTTCCTGGGCAAATTTGTCGGCAAAGTTATGAATGGCGGTCGCCGCGGCGGTTGTCGGACCAGCCGGAGTTTCCGGGGAGGTCTCCCCCGCCGCGTCAATCAGGTTCTGATTGGCAAAAACGGTGTCGCGGAACTCATCGCCAAGCTTCTTCGACTTGGTATCGAACCACCGCGCATAGACCGCGGCATCGAAACTCCAGGCGTGAAAAGGCAGTGGAAAGTCATGCCTCACCCAGGGAATATGGTATTGGGCGGCGGCATCCTTGAGCAGAGGATTGGCCCGCGCACAATCCGGGCACTCCAAGTCTTCAAATTCGACGATCGCTACGTGGGCGCCCGGCGGAGGCTTGAGCGCCGCCGGATCATGAACAGTAGTCGTAGCTTGCGCGCCGGCGAACCGTACCATGAAGGCGCTGAGCAGCAGGAACCCTGCCAGGCCGAGCCGATTGAAATGGATAGCGTACATTGTTTCCTTTGTCCTTCACTCTTGAGACCGTGATTACTGATAATTGTAATGGGTCGACGGCTGATATGATGCTGGCTTCGGTGGGGATCGGGCGCACAACCCTGAAGATCATGCTGAGCCTGGTACTGGCGGGCGCAGTTGGCTTTGGTGTCCTGGTTTTGCTTGAGGCTTTGCTGCCGGGAACGCATCAACGCGCCCGCGACGCCGCGCTGTTTCGTTTTCAGTTCAGTGCGATGATTGCCGTGGCCGTGTTTGCCGGTCTTGCCATCGTGATCTACGTGCGTCTGTCGCGCAAAGGTTGAGTGCGAGTGATATGAAAAATCGTTCGGAATGGCTTACGTTTGCGGTATTCGTGATCGCAGTCCTGGGGGCGCTGGGTTTTCTCCTGCGTCGCGGAGTCCACGGCCAGACTGCGGCCCTGGCAGTTGCCCTGCTCGTGATCCTTCTTTTGCGCATCGGGATCTTTGTCTGGAATCTGCGCCGGCAGCGTGAAGATCTCAATCGCTCCTCGTAATTCGGGCTCGCTTCGATCGGGATAACAATCGCGCTTTGCACTCCCCTCCCCAGCAAAGAATGCGCGGGCAGGATTGCCAGGAACGAGGCGCCGAATCATTTGTGCCAAGGCCAGTGAGTCAGGCCAGTGAGTCAGGCCGGTGCGTCATTGCCGGAAAGCGCCCGGGTTCCCCTGCGGGAATGCGGGCTTTCCCCTCCCGAGATTCTTGTGCGGGCTCCCCAAGTCCGCGGCGCGCGAGTCAAAGTAAGAAACCCGATGTCTGTGCTACACTCGGTTCCCGCATACGAAGCAGGCTGCTGGTATGCGCTAAAAGGGTCTGCGTTTTCTCTCCTGTTGCCGTCGCGGACCTGAGGCTTTGTGGACGCATTTGACGCGTACCACGCCGTGATTTGGAGATACCCCGAATGAATCGTTCATTGAAGATCTATCAGGGGCAGGACATTCGAAACATTGCCCTGGTGGGTCATGCGCATTGCGGCAAAACCACCTTCATCGCCGCGCTTCTCCAGGCAGCAAAGATGACAGACAGGCTGGGCCGGGTAGACGACGGCAGCGCAGTCACCGCTTACGACGAAGAAGATGTCGCGCGCCGCACCACCATGCAGAATGCCCTGGCGTTTGCCGAATGGAACAATACCAAAATCAATTTCGTCGATACCCCCGGCTTTCCCATGTTCGTGCATGAGGCGCGGGCCGCGCTGCTGCCCGTGGAGGCCGCCTTGCTGGTCGTCAACGCCGCCTCGGGAGTCGAGGCGATGACCCTGCGGGTTTGGAAGTTCGGCGAAGAATTCAACCTTCCGCGCGTCATCGTGATCGACCAAATGGACCATCCGCGGGCCGACCACGAACGGACCCTCAACGCACTGCGCGAATCCTTCGGACGCCAGGTAGTTCCGGTGCAATTACCAATTTTTGAGGGCAACGGACAAAGCTCCAATTTCCGCGGAGTTGTGGATCTGGTCACCATGCAGGCTTTCCTGTACGAGCCGGATGGAACCGGTTGTGGACGGCTCTCCGAAATCCCGGTACGCCTGCGCGAGGAGGCCGCGACTGCCCACCAAGCCCTGGTGGAGTTGGTGGCCGAGGGAAAAGACGAGCTGATGGAAGAGTTTTTCGAGAGGGGAACCCTTCCCGAAGCACGCCTCACAGAGGCCCTGCACGAGGCGATCCGCGAAGACCGAATCTTCCCCGTAATTTATCTGAGCGGTTTGCGAAACATCGGCAGTGACCATTTACTCGATTTTCTGAAGGTGTACGCGCCCTCGCCGGCGGAACGGGTGCCGGTGGCCGCGCGAGGCGCCGCGGTCGAGCCGCGCCGCGAGGGGGTGAATCGGGATGGCCTGGGACGCAACGAAGGCGCCTCGGTCGAAGAGATGGTGATGCGCAAGGTGGACGACCGCGAGCCACTGTCTTTGTACGTTTTCAAGACAATGTCCGATCCCTTTTCCGGCAGAATCTCTTTTTTCAAGGTCTTTTCCGGAACCGCGCGCAGCGACGCCAGCGTGGCCAATTACACCCACCGCAGCGCAGAGCGTCTAGCTCATTTGACCGTGATGCAAGGGCGGACGGCAGTGCCGGTGGCGGAGTTGCACGCCGGCGACATCGGAGCGGTGGCGAAGCTGCGTGAGACCTTCACCGGCGACACGCTGGGGGATGCGGGCCATGAGATTTATTTTGACCCGGTAACCATGCCCGAGCCCGCCGTTACCTATGCCATCGAGCCCAAGACGCGGGCTGACGAGGACAAGTTGGCGCCGGCAGTGCACAAGCTGATGGAAGAAGACCTGATGGTCCGGTTCTATCGCGACGCGGCGACCCACGAGTTTCTGCTGGCGGGTTCCGGACAGCCGCACATTGAGTCCATCGTGCACAAGTTGCAGCGCCGTTACCACACGGAAGTGACCCTCAAGGCGCCCAAGGTGCCCTATCGGGAGACGATTCGTGCCAAGGCTGACGCTCAAGGCAGGCACAAGAAGCAGAGCGGCGGACACGGGCAATATGGTGATTGCTGGATCCGCCTGGAGCCGCTGCCCATAGGGTCGGGTTTCCAGTTCGTCAATGAGATTTTTGGTGGGGTGATCCCGAGGACCTTCGTGCCTGCGGTGGAAAAGGGCATCCAGGAAGCGGCTGAACGCGGCTGGCTGGCTGGTTTCCCCATGGTCGACTTCCGGGCAGTGCTTTACGACGGGAGCTATCACGACGTGGACTCGAATGAGCTCTCCTTCCGCCTCGCGGGACGCCTTGCCTTTCGCAACTGCATGCAGCAGTCGAAGCCTGTTCTTTTGGAGCCCCTGATGAGAGTGGAGATCGAGGCACCGGAGACATTCACTGGCGTTCTGATTGGCGACCTGACCGGGCGGCGCGGCCGGGTGCAGGGTATGGGGAGCGGGCGCGGCTTGACCACGATTCGGGCGGAAGTTCCCATGGCCGAAATGCTGACTTACGGTGCATCACTCACTTCACTCACCCAGGGGCTGGGCAGCTTCCATATGGAATTGGCTCGCTACGATGTCGTTCCGCCCGTGGCCGCCGAGAAGGTGATTGCCTCCGCCCACCGCAGCGTGGCCGCGGACGACGAGGGGTAAGCACTTCACGTTCCTCAACTTCGCCTAATTATCCCAGGTACGCCAAAGCGGCTTGAATGGGCGCTTGGCATGCGCATGCCGGGTCGCCGCCCCATCGCCGCGCCCCCCCGGGCTTGTAGGATTGGGAGGGACAGCCAAATTTAGGCAACCTGAACCCTTCGATTCAATCTAAAGGTTTGAAGCGGAAGGAAGAGACCCCAGAGAATGACGATCCCAGCGCGGAGCCTCCTAGCGGCGTGCATGACAGTACTACTGTCCACCGCAATGCTCCCAGGGCAGACAGCCAATCAGAGTTCCGCGCAAAGCCCCTATTACGGCAGCGTAACCACCGTGCCGGCGACTGGCGAAGTCAAGCCGCTGAGCTTCGATGAGGCCATCGCCATGGGGATAGAGCACAACCTGGCCCTGATCGAGGCCCGGAAGCAGGAGGACAGCGCGAAAGCTTTGTCCTTGATCAGCCTGCAGCCGCTTCTGCCGACCATCACCGCTCAAGCCGACTCCGAAGCCAAGCAAATCAACCTGGCTACTTTTGGCTTCTCTGCCGGACTTTTGGGGCAATTTGCACCTCTCTTCCCCGGCCTCGACTTCTCCACATTCCCCACCGTGGTGAAGGTCAACGTCACCGATGCCATGGTGAATTACTCCCAGACCCTCTTCAGCCTGGCCAACATCGATCGCTACCGCGCGTCCAGGGAAAACGCGGTGGCCGCGTATTACAGCAAGCAATCTTCGCGAGGCCTGGTTGTGCTGAATGTCGGCAATGCCTATCTGCAGGCGCTGGCTCTCGGCGCACAGGTGGACAGCGCCAAGTCGCTACTGGAGGCGGACCGGGTCCTGCTCAATCAAGCTGTTGCGGAGCACCAGGCGGGGACTGCGGCCAACCTCGACGAATTGAGGGCTCGGGTACAGTTCCAGACACAGCAGCAGGCCGTGATCGCCGCGCAAGTGAACTTCAAAAAAGAGAAGATCGCGCTAAATCGCGAGATTGGCCTTCCCGCGGAGCAGGAGATCCAGCTAACCGACGCGACGCCCTATGCCGATCTGGCTACGATGAATATCGACCAGGCGAAAGAAGTGGCGTATCGCAGCCGGCAAGACTATCAGGGTCTGCAGGCGCAGCTCCGCGCGGCCCAGTTTCAACGAAAAGCAGCGAAGTGGGAACGGCTGCCGACCCTTGATTTTCAAGGCAATTATGGCGTGACCGGTGTGACGGGCGGGTTGTACCACGGGACTTTCACGGCCGCCGGCAGCTTGAACCTTCCTGTCTTCCAGGAAGCTAAGTTTCGCGGCGACAGTGGCGTTGCGACGTCCAACCTGGCCAGCCTTACCCAGCAGCTAGCCAATCTCAGAGAGCAGATCAACCAGCAGCTAAGAGACAGCATCCTCGATGTGCAAACGGCCACTGAACTGGTACGTGTTGCGCAGAGCAATGTGGATCTGGCCCGAACCGAACTGGAACAGACCACGGAACGGTTTCAGGCCGGGGTGGATGATAATCTCCCGGTGGTCCAGGCGCAGGCAACTTTGTCCGATGCCGAGACGACCCTTATCAACACAACCAGCCAGCACAACCAGGCCAAACTTGGCCTCGCGCGCAACCTGGGCATCGTCGACACCCAGTACGCAACCTTCCTGCACGGCAAATAAGAGAGCTATTCATCCAGAAGGGTAACGGTCCCGCTGCCGAGATCGAAATATCCGGCGGCGATTTTTAGTTTCCCCTCTTCGACTAATCCCGACAACAACTGGGAAGAACGCCGCAGATCGGCGGCTTGGAGAAGGGCGTTGGCGCGAACGGTCGCGTCAACATCAGGCGCCGCTTGTTTTACGGCAGCCTCCAGGTACGGGAACAGCGCTCCGATGCGGCCAGGAGCCGGTGATCCCCCTGCATTGCCTGCCTGAATAGCAGCCGTGATCGCTCCGCAGCGGCTATGGCCCATGACCAGGATGGTGTGCGTTCCCAGCACCGCGGCGGCATATTCGAGACTCGCCAGGATTTCCGGAGTCACCATGTTGCCCGCTACCCGCGTGACAAAGAGTTGGCCAATGGTCTGATCGAAAACCACTTCCACCGGCACCCGCGAATCGGCACAGGAGAGAATTGCAGCGAATGGCTCCTGCTTCTCCATCATCTGTTGCAGGATCATGAGATCGCGTCTGTGGGACATGGTCCGGCCGCTGATAAACCTGCGGTTGCCGGCAATCAGCTCATCCAGGGCGGCGTCCGGACTGGTTTTCGCATCCCTTTCGCTGGCTGGGGAAAGCTTAACCTCGGGCGGAGCGGCGGGTGGGGAAGCCATGCCTGAATCCTACCGCAAATGCCCTTGCTATATTCTTTCCCCACATGCCTATCGCCCTCCCCACGGCAGGTACAGCAGCATTTGGCTATCGGGACTTTCGCCTCTATCAGCTGGCCAGGGTAATGGTCATCATGGGCGCGGAGGCCCAGGCGGTTGCGGTGGCATGGCAAGTTTATGAAATCACCCACCGCGCGATCGATCTGGGATATACCGGGCTCGTGCTTTTCCTGCCCGGGCTTCTCTTTTTGCTGCCTGCCGGCCATGTGGCCGACCGCTATGATCGCCGGCAAGTGATCCTGGTGTGCTACACGGTCCAGATCCTTTGCACAATGACGCTGCTGGCCTTTGCCCTCTCCGGGCTGCACCGCGTGGCGCCGATTTTCAGCGTTCTTTTTCTAATCGGCACCGGACGCGCGTTCAGCGGGCCGGCAAGCTCGGCGCTTCTGCCGCACCTTGTGTCTTCCGAGCATTTCGTGAACGCCATCACCTGGGGGGCGACCGTCTTTCAGATTGCCAACATTGCCGGCCCTGCTGTAGGTGGGCTGCTCTACACTCTTCCCGTTCATCCATGGTTCTACGGCGCTCCCCTGGTATTTCTGTTTACGCTTCTCACCGGGATTGGTTTTGTGGTGCTGATCGCCTGTCTGCACGTGCGGCCCGGACGAATGGAGCACCGCGCCATTTCGGTAGACGTAATCCTCGCGGGTTTCCGCTATGTATGGAAAGCCAGGTTGCTATTGGGATCGATTTCGCTCGATCTCTTTGTGGTGCTGTTAGGCGGAGCGACCGCGCTGCTGCCTATCTTTGCGCACGATCTGCTGCACACGGGTCCCCAGGGGTTGGGCGCGCTTCGCTCGGCTCCCGC
Organism: Acidobacteriaceae bacterium; assembly: GCA_049800615.1. GTDB lineage: Bacteria > Acidobacteriota > Terriglobia > Terriglobales > Acidobacteriaceae > PALSA-350. The sequence goes on from JBARKD010000252.1 coordinate 10,012, forward strand.
GGCGGGAGCCTTAATCGTTTCCGTTTGGATGACCTTCCGCCCGTTGGTCCGCCGCGCAGGTGCGCTCATGTTTACCGCGGTCGCTTTCTACGGAGTGGCTACCATCGTATTTGGCCTCTCCCGGAACTTACCGCTTTCGCTCGCCGCCCTGGTCCTGGTTGGGGCTTCTGACATGATCAGCGTGGTCATCCGCTCATCGATGCTGCAACTGGCTACGCCCTCTTCCATGCGCGGCCGGGTAAGCGCGGTTAATTCTCTCTTTGTCGGCGCGTCCAATGAATTGGGCGAATTCGAGAGCGGACTGACTGCTCAGTGGTGGGGAGCGGTACGCGCAGTTGTGACCGGAGGCCTGGGGGCATTGGCCGTTACGGGAATTTGGAGCCTGCTCTTCCCCGCGCTGCGAAAGGTCGATCGCCTATCGGAAGATTCGCTCCTGCAGGCTGAACAGGAGCCGTCAAGGGCAAAGTTTTAGTTGACATGGGCCTTAACGAATTGCACAATCCTCTAGGCTTTAAATAGTTACTGGACCAGCCTTACCCCTCCCCTGGGTCCGAATTCAGGCCTCCTCCAAAAGATGCTAAGACACTGGTGAGCTTGCCTTTAGGTAAGCGTCGCCGGTCCGACCACGAGAACAGGACAGGGGTGTTTACAAAATGAAGAGTTTAGGTTTCCGGCGGGGCCTTCCGGCCATCTGCCTTGCTGCGACTGTCACGGGCGCTTTTGGCCAAAACGCCTATCAGATTTTCACCCCTGCCAACGTGAGGCTGTCGACCACCGGAACCGGTACCGGCGCCAATGCAAATATCTTCAACACCAAAACCCTGAACCTCAGTTGCCCTTCACCGGTCCACGCGACTATTTCCTCAACTACGGACGGCTCCGGCAACGTGCTGGTCGACAACTTCATCACCGTAGGCGTACCGGGAGCGAATCAGGTCAACGTTTGCAGGAATGGAACGGAATACGAAGGACAACCGAACTGCTTCAACTCGACCTACGGAGACGAGGCCAGCGACGGCTTGCTAACGGGACAGGACCCGGACGGCTTTACCGCCGAGGGCGGTGTGCCGGCGCTTGATATCAGCAGTCATCTCACGCCCGGTACGAATCAGCTCCAGATAGGTACTGTGGATTCGGGCTTCTTTCTCACCAGTTCTACGCTTTACCTCGTGACCAACTGCACCTCCAACGGCATCTCCGGCTCCGGACAAATCACTGGCAACCCTATCTCCAGCAGCAATCCAACCGGCCAGCAGCTGAGTCAGACATATCCAGTCAATACGGCTACGAATCAGCAGATTCAGTTCACCTACGATCTTTCCTCGGCCTTCAACGCCGGGACGCTCAATATCAACAATGGCAGCACTCCCACAACGGGCGACGACCCGCTGAATCCATCGACATTCCAGTCCACATTTCTCAAAGGGACATCCTTCGCGACTGCACAGTGCCTTACCCACACCGGCAACTTATTAAACGGGTCACCTAGTTGTGTGATCTACACCCTGACTTGCCAGGTGGGCACCAACCCGGACCAGGCCGGAGCTTTGTGCCCGGCGTCGACGGTACGGAATGAGTTCTTTGTGGAGAATTTTGACGGCCCGGCGTTCACTCTGCCTGACATCAAGGGCACGAACAATGTGACTTATCACCAGGGAGTCGGTTTTCTGGAGACTAATGAAGGCTGGCCGGGCGGATCCTGCCTCTTCGATCCAGCATCGGGCATTTCCAATTTGTTATGCCCGCAGAATGTGCTGACCAGCTTTTCCGGTCCTGGCGCCTACCGCAGCGGCGGTTCGGGCCAGGTTCCAAACTCCATGTTCATCACCGTGGCCCCGGTGCCGGAGGATCTGACCACTATCACCGTGGCCGGCAAGCATCCGGGCAATTGGGTGAACACTCAGAGTCCATCCGTGACCTTTCTGAGCACACCACCGGCCCTGACAAGCAACGGCTTCGTGGCGGCGCAGATTGAGAGCATCACGTACGGCATTTCCGGTACATCCAACGTGCCTCAGCCACCAGCGCCGATCGCGGGCGACTTCAGCGTGGGCAACGGCGCCTGCCCGGCACCGGGATCGACTCCGCCCACAGCAAAGCCGTTCAGCACAACGCAGACCATTGATTTTCCAGCGGACGGCCAATACCTGTTGCACTACTATGCGCAGGACTGCGCCGGCACCCAGGAACTGCAGTTCACCCAGGTAGGCGGCAACTGGTCCACGTCTTTCTACACCTCTCCCATCAACGTAGATACGGTCCCGCCAGTCGTAGTGTCGGGCCCGACGTTATCTCCGCCGCCTTCGACGATCGGTGGAGTCCCCAACTCCTATCCCGCCGGCACGCCGGTTAATGCCACCTATCGCTGCACGGACCAGCTTTCCGGTGTCGTGCAATGCGGCACTTCGAACTACACCACCGGCACCAAAGACACCGGCAACATCATGACCCCGGTCGATACATTGAAGGCCGGCCCGCATACGTTCACGGTGAACGCCGTGGACGCGGCGGGCAACAATGCAATACCCGCCTCGGTCAGTTACAACGTGGTGTCTTCACCTCCGGTGAACCTGGGCATTCTTAAGCTGGCTCCGCTGTTGGTGAAGCACGGCTCGCAAATGACCTATTTAATCACCGCCGCCAACCTTGGTAAGCAGGCGGCGTCGTCTGTTACGGTCACGGACGTTTTGCCTTCGGGATTGACGCTGGTGAAAGCCTCCGCCGTGCAGTTGGTTTGCAACGGCCAATGTTCCAACCAAGCCAGCTGCACGACCAGCGGCAATAGCGTCAGTTGCACGGCTCCCTCGATGACGCAGCTGACACCCATGGCCGTTGCGATCGTCGTGCAGGTGAATGCCGCGGCGAAAACGACAATCAAGAACACAGCCACGGTCGGCAGCTCAAATCCGATCGTACCGCCGGGGAATACCCAGTCGACGGCCACCACAGTCGTGTTCTAAGGAGTGGCGCGTTCAGGGACCTGTTGCCGGTCAAGCAGCAGGTCCCTGCCATTCGCGTCGCTCCGGTCTGGATGACAATTCTGTGGTGTTGAGAAAACTGCAGATCCTCGGCTACGCTCGGAATGACAAAGGAAAGGCTTGCGTTTCAACAAGACAATTCCTAGCGCCTCTACAGAATTGTCATCCCGACCGTAGCGGAGGGACCTGCTGTTTACCCATTCAGCCCGCTGCTCTCAATGGAAGCGCAGGCCTACCCTTTGTCATCCCCAGTCAGGACGGCATTCTGTCGCAGATCTATCCGTCGCGTCGCTAGCAAGTGGATGAGAGCTAGTTCGCCTAGCTGCTGCGGATTTGCACTCCGCCGTTGGTAGTTTCGGCCTGCACGACGGCGCCACCGCTGCCGATGTCGGTACTGATCCGGTTTTTGATTTCGCCCTGCACGGTGACGGGGAAGTCGACACTGACGCCGCCATTCACCGTACCGGCCTCCAGGTGCGCGCTGTAGTGCTGCGGGATCCTTAGGTTTACACCCCCATTGGTTGTCCGCGCGCGCAACCCCTCACCCTTCCAACGATCCCCGGTCAACTTGATTTCCAGGCCTCCGTTGACGGTGTCGCCGTGCACGTTGCCCGCCAGGTCGTCCAACTGGACGCCTCCGTTGGTGGTGTCAAAGGCGATGTCACCTTCGAGATGCGAGATGGCGATGCCGCCGTTCATGGTGCGCAGGTCGGTTTTGAGGACGCGGGGGACATGGAGACGATAGCTGACACTGTATCCCGTGCGGCCGGAGCGTGATTCCGGTCCGCTGTCACGAATCTGGTCTCCGGAGGTTTCGATCTGCACCTGGTGGAGCAGACTGTTCACTTCTTCTTGGGATTCCGCCCGGACCTCGACGCGTGCCTCCACAGCTACATCGTTGCGATCTTCGCCCACGACGGCAATTCCGCCATTCTTGCTGGTCACACCAAGATGGTCTCCGCCTAGCGGGAATGTCGCTCGGCGAACCTCGCAGCCACGGGCGCCGTCGCCCCAGTGGTTATGCGATCTACCCCAGTCGTCGCCACAACCACTCGTCTGCCAGCCGGCCGGTGAGGTGTTATTGGCAGTCTGGCCATATGTGCAGGTTCCCAGGATAGAGCCGGCGGCCAATGTAGTGGCAAGCAGGACGAAGCGGCGCATGGCGGTGACCTCCCAACCAGATGACCGGTAGATACGGACAGGCCGCTATCGAAGTTCCTCAAAAGTTGTAGCGTTCGCCGGGCGCCCGAGGCGCTTGGGCGACACCTCGGAATTGAACAGGATTACTGCTTTTTTGAGCGATTGGATTCGTCGTACATGGTCTTGAAATCGACACGCTGCATCACTTTGTCGCCGCCGGAATCCGCGCGAATGTCATCCAGGAGCCGGGCAGCTTCGCTGTAATAATCAGCCGCGCGGGCAGGACTGCCGCTAAGTCTTGTAGACGTGCCCAGCAGATAGTAGATCCGGGCCAGGCCAAAGCGCACGCCGGCGCGCTGCGCTGGGGCAAGCAGCTCCTGCAGTTCGTGTTCGGCTCGCTCGTAATCTTTCAGGCCAATCTCCGCTTGTACCCGGACAAGATTGCTTTCGAGCGCGGAATTCGCATTGAGGGAGCCCTTGCTGTTGAGCGTGGATGGGAGTGTGCGCAGCGCGCTCTGATACTGTCCCTGGGCGGTTTGCAGCTTGGCCACATTCAGCTTCGATAAAACCAGGACCGCATTTTCTTTCGTCTTGGACGCCAGGCGAAAGGCCGAGTCGTAAAACTGGGCGGCGCCCTTGAGGTCTCCACGATAGAAGGCAATGTCGCCGCGCGTGTTCAGGATGTCAGCCTGCAAAGCATCGCTTTTCAACGACTGCTGGATCTTCTCCGCCTCGTCAAGGGGGGCGGCCGCTTCGTCGCCGCGCCCTCCCCGCGCAAGGGTCGCAGCCAAATCGTTGAGAGCCTCAGCCATGGTATGCCCGTTTTCCCCTTGCTGCCGGAACCCGTTCACAGCATCCTGCAACGACTTGACTGCTGCGCCGAACCTGCCCTGATACCCGAGAACCAGCCCGATCTGCCGGGAAATGACGGCCACGCCCCCGGCATCGCCTGCCTTTCGCGCGAGATCGAGCGCCCTCATCAGGGCGGTCATTGACTTGTCATACTGTCCGGAGGTGGTATAGGCCTCGCTGAGTCCGTCCAGAGTGGCCGCGATATCGCCTGGAACACCGAGCTTCTCCCTCAGTTGCAACGCCTGCTGGGAATAGGTGAAGGCATTATCGGTATCGCCCATGGCCAGATATACGGCGGCGATGTTATCCAGGCACAACGACTCGTAGCTTTCGTCGCCTATGTCTCGCTTGATCTGCAAGGCTTGCTTATATACATCGAGCGCCTGATCGAATTTCCCAAGATCCTGGTAGACGGCGCCGAGGTTGACCAGGTCATCGGCAGCCTCATCCTTCATGCCGATTTCGCGCAACAACACCAGCGCCTTGTTGTAGCTTGCAATCGCGGCATCCGGCTTGCCGGTAATTCTCTGCACCGTGCCCATTTCGGCCAGTGCCGCGGCCACTCCTCGCTTCTGGCCGATTTTTTCGTCAATCACAATGGATTGCTGATAGTTAAGCAGCGCCTGATCGGGCTTGTTGAGCAAGCGGTACGAGATGCCCATCGAAAGCAGAATCAGCGCCAGCTGTTCCTGATTGTCCACCTGGATGGCAAGACTCGATCCGCGGGTCAGCGAGTCAAGGGCGGCCTGCGGATTGCCGGTAACGTTATCGACTACGCCGAGACTCCATAATGCCTTGATATTTTTAGGGTCGGTTTGGAGGAGGCTGGTGAATTCGGCCCGAGCTTTGTCATAATCGCCGCTCTGCAGATAGAGGCTTCCCAGCTCGTATTGAACATCTACATCGCCAGGCGAGCTCTTCAGAAGGTTTTCGTACGCCTCAATCGCCTTCTTGTTGTCCTTCATGATCCGCGCATTGCCGGCGCTGATGAGATATTTTTCCGGCAAAGGCAGATTTTGGCCGCGCGCCAAATCGATGGCGCGGATCGAGCTCTGCTCAGCATCGCTTTGGAAGCCCAGCTCGGACTGAACATCCGCCAACCTGGAGTAAGCAAGCGCGAATTGCGGGTCTTCGTTGGTGGCTGCCTCTAGATGCTTCAGGGCATCGACATATTTGCCCCCGCGCGTCAGCGCGATTCCCTGGTCGTAATCTCGCAAAGCATCCACCGATTTCGAGCTCGGCTTGAACGACTGCGCTTTCAATTCCTCGACGACGTCGGCAGAGAGGGAAAGATTCTTGCGCACAGAATCGGCCAGGTTATCGATGGCCGTCGGCAGATCTTTCACCAGGGCCTGCGCTTTCACAGGAGTCGTTTGATCGTGCAGCAAATCGCGGATGGTTGCGTCGATCACGATTTGGTCGCCGAAGCGCGCGTATTGGCCGGAGACGATTAGGTCGGCATTGCTGAACTGAGCCACGCGGCGAAGCATGTCGGGATCAACCGCGGTTTCGGGACCAATGCGCAGATCGGAAAGCACCTGGTGCAGCCGGTCGGAGGAAACTGCGTGCAAGTGAGCGGACTGCCCAATATCGGTACTGAGCATGTCGGCCACGCTTGAGCCTATCCAGTCATCTTTGGCATCGCCGGACGAGTTCCGGAAGGGCAAAATCGCCAGAGATCGTGGACGCAACGCCGGTGCTTGCTGAAGGGCTTCACGTGTCGCCACCCGCGGACGAGCAAGGAAATAAACCAGGACGGCGATCAGCATAACCGCCAAAGCGGCAACACCGGCAAGCAAGCGCTTGTGTTCGTCAGCCCACCTGCGTGGACCAGGCCGCAGGCGGGCGGCAATGACACCGGACCTCCCGGTACCCTGCCACAGCTCCAGATCACCCAGTAGTTCGGACGCCGACTGATATCGGAGCGCGACATCGCGTTCCAGGCAGCGGCTGACAATCTGGCTGAGCTCCGGAGGAATACTATTGTCCAACTCCGAGACAGGAAGAACGCGTTCCTGAGTGCGTTTGATCAGGCTGGCAAGCGCGCTGTCCGCACGGAAAGGCGTCTGCCCGGTCAACAATTCATAAAAGATGAGTCCCAGGGAAAAAATGTCGGAGCGCTGGTCCAGATTTCCCGCTAGCGCCTGTTCGGGCGACATGTATTCCATGGTGCCGACCATGGCGCCGGTCTGGGTCATGCGCTCACCTTCGAGCGTCTTGGCCAGCCCGAAATCCATCACCAGGAGGCGATTCGTGCCGCTTTCCAACATCACGTTCTGCGGCTTAAGGTCGCGGTGAATCACCCCCACGTTATGGGCTGCTTCCAGGGCACGGCACATTTGCTCAATGACAGTGACCGCTTCGCGCGGATTCAGCTTCGTATGCTTGCGCAGGACGGCAGACAGGTCTTCGCCGTCCACATACTCCATCGTGATGAACTTAATCCCCTCAGCTTCGCCAAGGTCGTAAATACGCACCACATTGCGGTGGGTGACCTGCGTGGCCAGGATCAGTTCCTGCTTGAAGCGGTCGAGAACCGCTCGATTGCGCGCCAAATCCGGGCGAATCACTTTCAAGGCGACCATGCGGTTGAGCTCGATATCACGGGCCTTATAGACAGCGCCCATGCCGCCTTCGCCCAGCAGCCTCAGCACCTCATAGCGGTTCGCAAGGACGTGCCCTTCCACCAGGGCATGCTGACCCGAATCGCTGTAGTCCCCGGGAAGCACCCGTGAAGGAGAGGTAGCAAAAGTGGTGGGGCTATCGCCGAAGGTCGTTGGGTTGTCGCTGGGAGTTTCGGGAGGGGCGCCGAAGATCGTATCGGCATCGTTGGGAAGCCGGATGTTGGCAGACGAGCTTTCACCTTTAACGGGAGCGCGCACCCCCCCGTTGCCCGGTTTTGGGGCGTTATGTCCGGGAGGATTCCCTCCTTCTTCTCGCATGACGTTGCGGCCCCAGATTCACTCGATTGCGGCGAATAATCGCAGTATATAGCGATTAAGCGCTGAAACCGCTTTCCAGGCAAGAGCAAACGGCACCGCTGTCAAAAGCGCGAGAAGAGCCGCGGACGCGGCAAACCATGTTCCCCGGTGAGAAAGCGATTAGATTCCCGTGCCGTAATCCGGTGCGCAGACGCTATCCCCCGCATGGGAGAAAAAATCGTACTGCGTACGGTGATTGAATTTATATCGGGCCCGCAACTCACGACCTATCCACAGACCCACGGCAGCAATACCAACAGCCAGCGAAGTCAATCCAACAATCCACATTGTGTAACCGTCTTCCTCGGGGGAAGTGATGTCCGGCTTCTGGCCGGAACTATCTGCACTGTACATTTCGTTACTACCCGTGTACTCCATGCCGAAATAATAGCGCAGCTTGGCCGCCAAGGCGTAGTTACGGTGGGGGAAACCAAGGCGCTATTTCACATGGTCAATTTGGTGGAGCAGGGCGACCTTTTTGGGACCAGGAAGGAAACTGGCTTCGATGGAATTGGCGGCCAGCTCGCGCAGATGCTCCTCGGTAAAGCCAAATGCTTCGTGAGCCAGGCGGTATTCACTCTGCAAGTCGCTCAGGAACATCGCCGGATCATCGGAATTGAGAGTCACCATGAGGCCGGCGTCGAAGTAGCGCCGCACCGGATGCTCCTGCAGCGAGGGGCAACAGCCCGTGCGCAAATTAGAGGTCACGCAAACCTCGATGGGGATCTGGCGTTCGGCCAACACATCCATCAAGTCGGGATCCAATTGCGCGGAGAGGCCATGGCCGATACGTTCGGCGCCGATATTGAGCGCGGCCCAAATGCTTTCCGGGCCCATGGTTTCGCCGGCGTGCGCGGTCAGGCGAAGGCCGGCTGCCTGAGCTTCCTGGAAGAGTTCGCGAAACGGCTCGGCCCCGGTGCGGCGCTCATCACCACCAATACCGATGCCGACGATACTGGGGGATTCCCGCCGCAATTCAGCTGCCTTGCGGAAGACGCGGGCCGCCTCTTCCGGACCGAAATGGCGGACGGCATCGAAAATCCAATAGAGCGTAATTCCGAATTGGCGCTCAGCCCTCACCCGGGCCGCCTCCATTCCGGCGAACAGCGGTTCAAACTCAATACGCCGCCAGTAATAGACCACGCCCACGGACACCATCACCTCGGCATGAACCACGCCCTGGGCGGCCAATCGCTCCAACATGCGATAGGTAATGAGCTCGTAATCCGCGGCCGTGCGCAGGTGTTCGCTGACAGCCTTGAACGCCATGAGGAAACCTGTGAAATCGGTATAGCGATAAAGACCACGGGCGCGGGCCAGCGTCAGCTTTTCTCCCTCATGCCGCTGGCTCAGCTCGACCAGCGTCTCAGGGGAAACCGTTCCTTCCAGGTGCAGGTGAAGTTCCGCTTTGGGAAGCGACCGAAGCCACGCGGTTCCATTGCGGCGCGGAGTCGAAGGACGGCTCATGACAACGACGAGAACTCGCTGCGTTTGCGGCTGTAGAGGAAGTAAATGACCAGCCCGATCAACAGCCACACGAAAAAGCGCAACCAGGTCATGATCGGCAGACCTGCCATCAGCAGGGTGCAGAAGAAGAGGCTCAGGATAGGCACAGACATTCCACCCGGAGCACGGAAACCGCGATGCCGTCGCGGTTCACGAACACGCAGAATCAGCACGCCAATCGACACCAGGACGAAGGCGAACAAGGTTCCGATATTTGACAGGTCGGCCAAGGTGCCGATGTCCAGCAGGCCGCTGGGAATGGCCACCACAAAGCCGGCGACCCAGGTAGCGACGGCGGGCGTACGATAGCGCGGGTGCACTTTGCCGAACCAGGAAGGAAAGAGCCGGTCGCGCGACATGGCGAACCAGACCCGGGCCTGACCCAGCTGGAAGACCAGGATGGAGGAGATCATGCCCAACATGGCTCCGCACAGGACAACCAACCGCACCCAATTCAGCATTCCGGAACCAGTTGTGTGGCTTAGCTTCTTGAGCGTATTGACCACCGGCGCCGCATCGTCCACCAAAGTCTGCCACGGCACCAGCCCGGTAAGCACCACCGCGACTGCGATGTACAAAACGGTACAGACCACCAGCGTGGCCAGAATCCCGAAGGGCACATCCCGCTGCGGCCGCCGGCATTCTTCCGCCGCCGTCGAGACCGAGTCGAAACCAATGTAGGTAAAAAAAATGATGCTGCCGCCGGTGAGAACACCCGACCAGCCGTTGGGAAAAAACGGATGCCATTGCCGAGGATGGATGAAAGCTGACCCGGCGAAGATGAACACCAGGATAGCGACAATCTTCAGCAACACCATCACGTTGTTGGTTCGCGCAGATTCCCGGATTCCTCTTACCAGCACGACCGTCAAAATCAGAACAATGAGGAAGGCGGGCAGGTTGAACCCCGCGTGCCACCCCGGCGCATAGATGCTGTTGCCTTGCATGTCGGTGAGGCCGGAGGGGAGAAACGCGGGGGAGATCCAGCGCGCCCCGGGATGCAGCCCGAACCAATCCCCGAAGTCGACAATATGCGCGGCAAAACCGACGCACACAGCCATGTTGCTGACGGCATATTCCAGAATGAGATCCCACCCGATGATCCACGCCACCAGTTCTCCCATGGTGGCATAGGTATAGGTGTACGCACTGCCGGCTATGGGAATCATCGAAGCCAGTTCCGCGTAGCACAGGCCGGTAAAGGCGCAGACCATGGCCACCAGCATGATGGAAAACGCCAGCGCCGGCCCGGCTCCAGGACGGCCTGCGAGCGCGTGATGATGCACCAGGTAATCCAGCAACGGGGTATTGAGGATGGAAGAAGTGTCGAACTTTTCCCCGGCAATGGCGGTGCCCACAACCGTAAAAATTCCCGACCCGATCACCGCGCCAATTCCAAGCGCCGTCAACGACCAGGGTCCGAGCGTCTTTTTCAAACAGTGCTCGGGGAGCTCGGAGTCGCTGATCAGCTTGTCGATCGATTTGGTTGCGAACAGTTGCTTTCGCAGCGTATCGGCTCCTGGAGGGTGAAATTTCTACAAGTGTAGCGGCACTGTCAAGAAACCGCGGATTCCTCCATTACGCCACGCTCCGGCTTGGCTGGCAAAGTCGTATATTTCCGCCAGCAGCCGGAGCACAGAGCTAACGCTTGCTTTGGCCTCGGGACAACTTCTTGGTCTTCTTCTTGTTGGAACCGCGGGGCGCGGTACGCGGGGCTTTGGGCGCAGCCTTCTTGCGGGCCGCGCGCTTGATCTTTTTCCGTTCCGACTTTTCTTCTATCTTCTTGGTATTCGCCATTCTTTTCCTTGTTTACACTTTCTCCAGCTGGGCAAATTTCTCCACCAGCTTTTTCACGCCGAATCCTGCAAATTGTACAGTAATCTTCGCATTGTCACCGTCGCCCTCGCGGCGGAAGACGACGCCTTCGCCGTATTTAGGATGGCGCACGCGCTGGCCGCTGCGAAATCCGGTGGCTCCCGAGGGAGCGGGGACATCGAGTTTCGGTCTGCTTCCGGTCGGTTTGCGGGATGAGAAAAACTGCGCAATGTTGTCCAGAGAACCAGGCTGTTGCGGCTTTCGCGCCGCGGGCGCGCCGCCGGAAAATGCAGGCGGACGCTGGTCCTCGTCCTCGTAGCTGTAATGCCGGGATGTTGCTCCTTCGTCGCGGCCTTGGCGGTCTTGATATCCGCCGGACGGGTAACGCTGACCTACGGGGCGGCGGCTGGGGCTGAGGTCTTGCAACAGGTGCCGCGGAATCTCCTCCAGGAATCGCGAGGGCTGGCTGGCTTCCGGCATATCGTTGCCATATCTGCGGCGATAACGGGCGCGGGTCACAATGAGCGTGTCCATTGCCCTGGTCATGCCTACGTAACAAAGCCTCCGTTCCTCCTCCAGTTCGTCGGGCTGGTTGAGCGTCCGCGAGTGAGGAAGCAAGCCCTCCTCCATACCGGCCAGTAGAACCAAAGGAAACTCCAGGCCCTTCGCCGAGTGCAAGCTCATGAGCGTTACCCGGCTCTCGGGATCGTAACGATCAGTGTCACTAATGAGCGCAGCGTGATCGAGGAATTCCGATAAAGTCTCCCCGCGCTGCTGCGCATCCTGCGCCGCGTTGGCAAGTTCCTTCAGGTTCTCGATACGGGAGACGGCTTCCGGCGTGCCCTCTTCTTCGAGCACGCGAATGTAGCCCGTGCGGTCGATAAGGAAGCGAATCAATTCCGGCAGCGTAGCGGCATCCCCAGGCTTGCGGAACCCGTCGACCGGAGCGGGATCCGCGGCCGGTACGAAAGCCTCGCTGGCTTCGCTAAAGTTCAGCACCGGAGGTCTTTGGCCGTCCGCCTCCGCATCGTCCGAATCCGCTTCCAGGTCGCCAAAGTCGAAACTGATATCCTCCTGGACTGCGTCCGGCTCCGCGGCCCCTCGGGTGGACAACTCCTGTTCAGGAGCAACATCCTGAGCCAGCTTCTCGGCGAATCCTGGATCAAGCATGGCGCGCGCATCTTCGAGCACCTTGCGAAACGTCGCCAGCGCAATGCAGGCGCGCGAGGGCAGCAGCTGTTCTCGAATCGCGTGGCCCATCGCCGACCAGGTGCTCATGCCGGTTTCGATGCTCAGCCGATCGAGCACTTCCATCGTGGTCTTGCCGATACCCCGCGCGGGAGTATTGATAACCCGCGCCAAGGCAATCGAATCATCCGGATTCTGTACCAGCTTGAGATAACTCAGCAAATCCTTGATCTCGGCGCGTTCATAGAAAGAGAATCCGCCGACCATCCTGTAGGCAATTCCGTAGCGGCGCAACGCCTCCTCGACCAGTCGGGACTGGGAGTTGGTGCGGTAGAGCACCGCGGCGCGCGGATGGTCCTGTTCCTGTCCCGCCCGGCGCATGTATTTCTGGATGTAATCCGCGATAAACAGGCCTTCGTTTTCGCCGTCCGGCGCTTCGTAGTAACCGATCCTGTCTCCCCCCTCGCGCGAGGTCCAAAGATTCTTTCCTTTGCGCTGCAGGTTCCGCGCCACCACCGCCGACGCAGCCTCCAGAATGTTCTGCGTGGACCGATAGTTCTGCTCCAGGCGGATCGTCCTGGCTCCGGGGAAGTCGCGCTCGAATTCCAGGATGTTGCGGATATCCGCTCCGCGCCAGGAATAAATGCTCTGGTCCTCATCGCCTACCACACAGACGTTATGTTCCGTGCCCGCAAGCAGCTTCATTAACTCGTACTGCGGCCGATTGGTGTCCTGATACTCATCGATCAGAAGGTAGCGATAACGGCGGTTGTAGCGTTCGCGCACCTCGGCGGAGGAGCGCAGCACCCGCACCGCCTCGAGCAGCAGATCATCGAAGTCAACTGCATTCGCCTTGCGCAATTCCTTGCGGTACGTCTCGTAGATGTGCGCGATGCGCTCGGCGACAGGATCCGTGGATTGAAGATAGATCTCCTGCGGATCAAGCATGTGGTTCTTGGCCCAGGAAATGCGCGAAAGAACCGTACGCGGCGTCAATTGCTTGGTGTCAAGCCCCATGCGCCGCATCGCCTGCTTGATGATGGCTTGCTGATCGGCTTCATCGTAGATCACAAAGTTGCGGGTCAGGCCCTCATTGCCAATGCGCAGCGCTTCGATGTCGCGGCGCAGCAAGCGCACGCAAAAGGAGTGAAAGGTGGCCAGCAGGGGTTTGGCCATCGTCTGATGCTGAAGCAATTTTTCAACCCGCTCCGCCATCTCCGCCGATGCCTTGTTGGTAAACGTGACCGCCAGGATCGAATCGGGGGCAACATTACGCACCTCAATGAGATAGGCAATGCGATGGGTGATGACCCGGGTCTTGCCCGAGCCCGCGCCGGCGAGAACCAGCAGCGGACCGTCGACGCTCTCAACGGCGGCCCGCTGCGGCGGATTCAATTTGGAAAGAAGATGTTGCAATGGTTGGTCTCTGGAGGGTGGTTACTGCGACGAATTCCCTTGTACTAGTGTATCGTCCTGGGAGAGTTGCGAGAGTATGGGCGAGCCGTTGCAGCGTAGGGTTTGTGTTTTCTGCGGATCAAATTCGGGAGTCAGAGAGGAATATCGGGCGGAAGCAGCGACACTGGGCCGGCTGCTCGGAAAAGCGGGATTGGGACTGGTATACGGCGGAGCTCAAGTAGGGCTGATGGGCGTGTTGGCCGACTCCGCACTTGACCACGGAAGCGAGGTTCTCGGCGTGATTCCCCGGGCGCTTGCCGGCATCGAAGTCGCCCACCAGCGCCTCACCAGGCTCGTCCAGGTCGAGACTATGCACGAACGAAAGGCCCTCATGGCCCAGGAGTCCGATGCCTTTCTCGCGCTGCCCGGCGGGTTCGGCACGCTCGACGAATTTTTCGAGATTCTCACCTGGGCGCAACTCGGCATCCACCAGAAGCCTTGTGTGCTGGTCAACACCAGCGGCTATTTCGATCGGCTACTCGATTTTCTTCGATCGACAATCAGCGAAGGTTTTCTCAAGCCGAAGAACTACGCTTTGATCCAGGTCGCGGGCAACGTCGAGCAGGCACTCGAGAACATTTGCAACCACTGGCGGACCTTACCCGCTGTGCATGCCCCTCTTCCCGAGCCCGCGCCGTAAGTTGTTGTTTCCCCTCTCCGCATGCGGTATAACCTGCTCACCGATGAAATGGATCGCCTGCTTCGCCCTGATTCTGGCTGCTTGCGGGGCGTTTGCCAAACCAGTGAGCCCGGCTGCGAAGCCTGGGCTTAAATTCCTGATTTCCTTTCCCGCTGCGGCACACAACGATCCCATTACGGGCCGCGTCTTTGTGATCCTCTCGCGGGATATCTCGCACTGTGGACCAGCCGACGCCGCTGCCGCCCCAACCGAGCCCTGCGAGCCGCGCTTGCAGGTCAGCCGCATTGGCGTTCCTTTTTTCGGCCGTGATCTCGACGCCCTCCGCCCCGGTAACTCCGTGACCATCGACAACTCCGATCTCGGCTCTCCATTGGCACACCTGTCCGATATTCCCGCCGGGGATTACTA
>JBARKD010000253.1:0-1931 GCA_049800615.1 Acidobacteriaceae bacterium
ACTTGCCGGCTGTGATGGACACGTTCTGCCCGTCTGGATGAAATTTCACTGCCGCAACGGCTTTCTCGACGACCACAGAAACGCGCTCACGGACAAGCGGATGTTTTCGCCCGCTGCTACCGAATTGCAGTAGTGAATCGATGCGCTCCGTCATTACGAGGACGGCTTCTTTAATTTCGAGCAGCAGGTCAGGCCGCACGCTCGCACATATATCCGGGCACTCAAGAAACTCGGCGTTTGCATAGATCGCCGTGAGCGAATGGCGCATATCGTGAGATATCGCGCACACCATCCTGCCAATTGCCGACATCATCTCTGTATCCGTCAATTGACTTTGCGCACGCCGGTGCGGTTCATTGCGCAGATCCAGACCAAGATGCTTATCAAACATGAGGATATTGCCGCGATCTGGACTCCATGCTTCCCTGCGGTGTGTTCTCACTAACCCCCCTTGTGATACCTGCTTTTGGGTCTCTCGCGGCAGGTTGTCTCGGAGCTAATCAGCGGTGGTGAAAACCCGAGCAGACAATTCATCGCGAGCACACCCATGATTGGAGACATCAGGAACTCACGATGCACGGGTAAAATAACCCTTGAACCGGCAACGGGCTGTGTCCTGGACGTTGTTGAGTACAATCTCGTTGTTCGGGAACCAATCTCCTTGTACCGAAAGCCTAGACCTGGTCGGAAATCCCCAACCCATCAAGAACTAGAGTGACTGCCCTAGATTTATCGCGAAGCGGATGCTCCCTAAAATGGGGTGCATCCTCACCCCTCGATCGTGATTAATCATCGGGGCTTTTGTTTGGGCGGCCCTTACGGGACCAGAGACGTGGCCGGAAGATGACGCGGCCTGGAACGATGAGCGTAAGATCTGTCCCGGAGTTTGCTGAACTGATCACACTGAGCCTTCCGCCAATTTGTTCCGCCCTTTTCCGCATTCTGTTTAGCCCAACTTGTCGGTCTTCGTTCTCTTCCGCGGCAAGCTGATCCATGTCTTTGCCGTTATCGCTGACCTGCAGGTAAAAGTCGGACCCGTAAATTAGGGCAATCTTTAGCCGGGTAACGCCCGAGCGCTTGCAGGCGTTGCCGATGGCCTCATAACCGATGCTGTAGACCTCGTCGCGCACTAACGGATGCATTTCGATGCTGTCTCCCGTCACTGAGAGAGCGAAATCCACGGATCGACCGACCAGGCATTGTTCGGCTACTCGCCGCAAGCTTGTGGTCAGATCGCCTCGCCCGTAGCCTGCTGTTCGCAACGAATCCAGCGCAGCCTGCCCCTCCTCTGTCGCTTGACCGAGCCAATCCGAGAGCCGACCCAGCGCCTGACGCATACGAAGCGGACCTGCGGACGCATCGAGCGCATCATCGACAACCATCTTGCTGGCTTCTATGGTTTGAAGCAAAGTGTCGTGCAGGTCTCGCGCAACCCGAGTGCGCTCCCACAACTGCTCATCGAAACGAACGCTAAGTGCCGCCTCCGTACGCCTTACCGCCGTCCGGTAGACGAACCAGACGAGAAACAGTCCGGCGGCTGCGTAGAAGAGACGGGCCCAAATCGAGTGGAATAAGGCTAAAGGAAATCTGAAAAGCAATGTTGCCCCCAGCATCTTCCAGGCGCCTGTATTCATGCAAACGGTTGCATACGACCGGGGGGATTGTTGGGAGCTCTTCATAGTAAGTCTCTGTTGCACTTCCCAGCCGTTGGCCTGCTTTGCCTTCTGGTTTGCGTCTCAAGAAGAACTGTGGTCTCGAGCGCTCGAAATCCACAGCGCCAATCCGGAGAGGGATTTCCCGCGATACCCATGATCGCCCGCTTTCTGTGTGCTAAGGCGTCGAGAAGCTCGCGACCCGGCATCGGTCATCCCGGAATCGATCGACCCATTGTGCGGTGCTCGGATTGACATGGAGTGCGCATAGCGGAGCGA
>JBARKD010000254.1:0-3253 GCA_049800615.1 Acidobacteriaceae bacterium
TGAGATCTCCCAACCCAAAAGGGTCATGAAGGGTCCAGGAAGACCACCTGGTTGATAGGCTGGATGTGGAAGCGCAGTAATGCGTGTAGCTTACCAGTACTAATCGCCCGTTCGGCTTGCCATAGAATTAACTCTGCGCAGTATCCAGAGAGACATTCCAACAAGCCTTGTGATCTGTAATTGATCTAGCCCAAATCGGTTTCGTTGTGAAAAATCAGGTTGTACGGCGCCAGTTTGCCGCGCGAGATCCTCGGGAGAACTAGCCCGAACTTGCATCGGCTGCGGGGGTTATCCTCCGCCAAGCGTCCTAAAGCTCAAAGGTGTGTTTTTACAGCTCGGTTAAGGTTGTTGAGAGCACACGCAGGGAAGAAAAACTCCTTGCAGCACACCTAGATTTGCCGGTGACCATACCGCGAGGGTCACACCCGTTCCCATCCCGAACACGGAAGTTAAGCCTCGCTGGGCCGATGGTACTGCACGCGTAAGTGTGTGGGAGCGTAGGTGATCGCCGGCATTAACTAAAAGCCCCGCCAAGTTTCGCTTGGCGGGGCTTTTCTCTTTTATGGCCCGGCCTCCGCCTGCCAGGCGACCCTGGCTCGTCTCAGCCTCGACTTCCCGCGCCGACTTGGGAATCACGACCAACCCCCGATGAACACCCATGACGCAGCCACGGGGTGGCGAACTGTCCTTTTTTCCATACATCACCCTCGTTTTCATCAATCCACATTCCCGTCTACCTGGCGCTCACTATGTTTCAATAACCTTTTGCAGCCTGATCACCCGGGGTACAAATGAGCACCGAACAGGAACTTCGCCAGAAGCTACGCAAGATTGCCGCTCTTTTCGAGGGTGCAACCACAGTCGGGGAGCAGGATGCGGCGGCCGCCGCGATCGAGCGTGTGCGCGCCGCCCTGAAACTGGCCGAGCAACAAGAAAAATCCGTCGAGGTCTCTTTCCGTTTGGACGATCGCTGGGGCCGGCGTCTTTTTATCGCCCTATGTCGCCGCCACGGGCTCACCCCGTACCGTTATCCCCGCCAGCGCTATTCCACCGTTATTTTGCGTGCTCCGGTCTCTTTCCTGAACCAGGTCCTTTGGCCGGAATTCGTCGAAATCAAGAGCGCCCTTGACGAATATCTCGAGGAAGCCACGGAGCGGATCATACGCGAAGAGGTCTTCCGCGTTTCCGGGGAGGCGGAAGAGCGGGTATCCTGATCGATCTAAGATTTTGTAATGTCCAAATCGAATCGTCAACAGGACCTCAGACCACGTGTGGAGCGTGCGGCTGAAGCCGCCTTATCCCGTCAACAGTACGTAAGCGCGATTGATGTCCTATGTGGCATGGGGCTTTTCAGCCCTCCGGGTCATTTAGACCGGGGTGGCGTCGTAGATAACTGTATTTCTTGCCCAGCGACCAAGGATCGGGTGCCCCATCCTTCGCGCTTTCTGCGAAGGGTGGGATGCCACTGCTCTTCACCCGAGGCCCTTTCCCGCAACTTCTGCTTATCCCACCCTTCCCTTGACCAGGGATTACTCCGTCCTGTCCACGAAACTTCTGCCTTGCGTGTTTCGTGCATTTCGCTGCGCCCCGCCGCCCTCACCTGTAGAACCTCAAGCCCCTATTCCTCTCGCAAGGTTGCAGCTGGATCCGTCTTCGCGATGCGTAACGTAGGAATCGTCGTGGCCAGAATCGTGACCGTGAGCAGAACGAGTACGACGCCGAGAATGCTGGGCGCATCGTAGACGCCGACACCATAGAGCGCGCCGCGCATGACTCGAAGTGTTCCCAGGCAAAGGATCAACCCCAGGACAAGACCGATTGCCGAAGAGCGGATACCCGGTATGGCAACGTGCGCCATCGCCTGCTGCACCGTGGACCCCAGGGCGATGCGAATGCCTATCTCGCGCGTCCGCTGGGCCACCATGTTTGCCACCAGCGCAAAAATTCCTACCGCGCTCAAGAGCAGGGCGAGAGCCGCCATGGCCCCAAGCAGAGCAACCTCGATCCGCTGAGTGGCAAGTGCCTCCGCAAGATGATCGGTCATGCTGTAGAAACCGGAAAAGGGCAGGCCCGGATCGACGCTGGCCAGAGCCCGTTGCATCTGGCCGGTCAAGCCCTGAATCGGACCGGAGGTACGAACAATCCAGCTTGGCTGGAACCATACATGAATCACTGCCAGCATCCGATGGTCCATCTGCGACGCCGGAATATAAACGATCGGTTCCGTTCCCAGCGGATCGTTCACGTGGTCCCCATGGGGTGGAAGCGTAACATCGCCCGCCACGCCGACAATGATCGTTCCTTCCCTATAAAGAGGCTGGCCAAGGGGATTCACGCCTGCGAAAAATTTATGGACGAATGCACGATTGACGATGGCGACCAGCTGCGTGTCCCGTCGGTCGGAATCGGTGAACGCGCGTCCGGCCACCACGGGAATCTGCAGCGTCGCAAAATAGGAGGGGGTGACGTAGACCTCACCCGTCATGATCGCCTGTCCCCGCGCGGGACCGCTGCCCAACACCAACCCGCCATTATTCAAAGCGCGCTCGTAGGGAAGAGATAGGCCCACCGCCGCGCTCTGTACGCCCGGAATACGCTCCATGGCCAACATGCTCTCACGGAGCAGACGGTCGAAAGCCGCCGGATCGCGGTAGTGCGCGTCATCGAGAGATGCCTTGGCCGTCATCACGCCTTGCGGATTGAATCCCGGCGGAAGCGTTTGTAAATGAATCAGCGTGCGGATGAGCAAACCGGCCGCCGCCAGCAGCACCACCGTCAGAGCGACCTCGCCCGCAATCAAGGTCTGGCGCAAACGCAGTCGCTCCACGCCCGATACCGTACGACTGCTCAGAAACAAGCGAAGATTGATTCGTTTGAGTGCAAGTGCTGGCAGCATTCCAAACAGCACGCTGGTGAGCATCGACGCAGCGAGCGTGAGCGCAAGGACGCGTCCGTCCAGAGCTACACCGACCACCGGAAGGTAATCACGAGGAAGCAGCGACATCAGACCGCGCAACCCCAGGAACCCGACCCCTACCCCGGCTATGCCTCCGAGAAACGCGAGCAGAAGGTTCTCGACCCAGAGTTGCCTCTGCACCTGCCAGCGTGACGCGCCGAGGGCCATGCGTGTGGAAATTTCAATACTGCGCCGCGCCATGCGAACCACCGTAAGCCCCGCCAGGTTCGCGCAGGCAATCAGCAGGATGAATCCGGCCGCAAGCATCAGCGCCAGCGCTTTGGGCCCGAGATCGGC
>JBARKD010000255.1:0-2533 GCA_049800615.1 Acidobacteriaceae bacterium
GGTCCACCATAATTACAGTGCATTTGCGCCCGGGGTAAATCCCCGGCCCACCCTAAACAGAGCTTTTCCGCAACCTCTAAAGCCGCTAACTGGACCCAATGGTTAGACAATCGATGGCGACAAGACGGTTGCGGTCTGTGGAGTGGAGAATGGTTTTCCCACGGGCAGACGAGTGAGGGTGAGCACAGTGATGTCGTCGTCCTGGCCGAATTCCTGAGCGGTTCTTGAAATGGATTCGGCGGATTGCGCGGCTATCTCCGCAGTGCGCTCAAATCCGAAAAGTTCGCCCGACGCAGAGCGCGCTTCCACCACGCCATCGGTGACCAGGGTGATCTGCTCATTTTCTTCCTGGTGAAAAATCGATTCGGGGTACGTCGAATCAGCCATGAGGCCCAGCGGAAGGCCATTTTCCACCGAAATCTCCTGGCCTTTGAGATAAGGAGAGATGTGGCCGGCATTCGCCACTGTCACTGTTCCGTCTGGCGCAGCAAGCAGAACCAGGCAGGTGGTAAAGCCACCTCGTGAGCGGCCGAGCATACGCTGGTTCATTGCGGCGAGAATCTCTCCCGGGCTTTGCGTGTAGTGAGCCAGGGTGCGGAGCGTGCCCACCAGCAGAGAAACCGTCATGGCGGCCGGCATACCCTTGCCGCTCACATCGCCGATGCAAAGCAAAACGCCGCCCTGGCCGGCAGGCAGAATCTGGAAAAAGTCGCCGCCTACCTGGCCGGCAGGCTTATAGACAGACTGGATGGAGAAGCCAGTGATCTGCGCCACCGCTTCGGGGATCAGGACCTGTTGCACCTCTTGCGCCTGCTTCATCTCCAGAGTCATCTGCCGCTGTGCCCGCGCGGAACGCACCCAGCGCCTAACCAGCAGCGCGCACAATGCCAGCGCCAGAAGAAACCCCGTGATCTGCTCCAGGGTCAGAGATACACCGAAGGGAAAGAAGCGTCTGGGAACGTGCAGGAAAGTAAACTGCGCGGCCAGCCAATCACCCCATCCGAGTAAGATTGCGGGTAGGAGGAGCCAGCCCTCCAGCCCGAGTTTGCGGATCCCGCGAAATACAAGCCAGCACATAAGCAGCTCAACGGTGACGCGAAGCACCTGTGAGAGGACGTAGAACACCGGAGCGGACGAAGACGGAACCAGCGGAAACAGCAAATCAAGTACGCCCGCATAGACAAACGCCTGTGCCAGCGATAGCAGCACCACAGCCCAGGGCAGCCAAAGCGGACGATCCAGGCCGAACCAGGCGCGCAGCAACATGATCCATGCGACGGTGATCGCCGGGATCACGAGCACGTAACACACCCACAATTCGGCCGGAACGGTGATGGCCTGGGTCCAGGCGGCCAGCGCGGTTTCCCCGCCACCCAGGCCCATCATCATTAAGAGCGCTCCCATCCAGAAGTAAACCCGGTCATGGCGGTTAAACAGGAACAAACTGAATGCGATCAGCGCCAGCAGCGAATACACGATCCCCGTAAATGCCCAAACTGCGTTTTCCCGCACCTGGTCCAGCCAGCGAAGCTGGTACTCCGCGGCCACCGAGTCCCTGGTACCGACCAGCGGAGCCAGGTGCAGGCCTCCTGGATCCCCCGTCCCCAAAAGGCTCGTAGGCGACATCCAAAGGCGAAAGGCAATCACCTGGGTCGCATCCTGTTCGGCGCCCGCGCCGGCAACAGGCGCCTGCGGCAGGGGAAAAATCATCGGCTCGATGTAGTAAAACTTTGGCCGTTGGCCGCTGAACCGGCCAAAGCTACACAAAAGTGATCCATTCAGGAACAGCTGATAGGCGTCGTCAAAATTGGCGGGGCCTGCCAGGGCAAGCTGCTCTCCCGGCTGCGCATGCACCCTCACCCGGATGCGATACCAGGCATAGCCCCAATAGCCGGGATGGCCCTTCTTCCCCCAGCCAGGCACGTACCCCGATGATCCTCGAAGGGGATTCAGGGGGCCTTTGGGCGTCAGATCCACTGTCTCCCAGGTTGCGTCGTCAAACTCCGGCGCTGCCCAAAGTGGCCGGTTCGTCCCCGGGTCAACCGGGGAATCTCCCACGTGAAACTTCCACGGCCCGTACAGCGGAACCATGGATTGACCCAGGGTAATTGACGTGGCAGCTCCTGGCTTAGCCGGCTCGCCCCCGGCCGCTTGCGCCATGGTCCTGACGCCGCACGCCAGCAATGCGAAAGATACGAGAATGGTGGCGAAGCGTCGTACCATGGTTTACCTAGCGTGCGAGGCCCGTTGCTGGCAATATATCCATTCAAACGCGCGATCCGGAACCCTAAAGTGCAGCAATAACCATAAGCCAGGATCCGTGCCTGCAACAGGAGAACTCCAATTTGCGATCCTTGTCGCGATCCTTCCTTAGATTATTAAGCGGGTCAGGCGAATTGAGATTTTCCCATATCCCGAGGCCCCCTCCGCCATCTGCTGGTTGATACCAGGGACGTATACTTTGCGAAGTGAACCTACCAACGAAGGGGACGGCTTTTCAAGCCGTCTCGTAAATGCCTGCGCGCCCCACGGC
>JBARKD010000256.1:0-9643 GCA_049800615.1 Acidobacteriaceae bacterium
CATTGGTGGACTGACCGTAGTTCACGTGGTCGTTGGGGTGCACGTGAGCGTACTCTCCCAACTTCCCCCCGAGGATCTCATTGGCCCGGTTGGCGATGACCTCATTGGAGTTCATGTGCAGACTCACGCCCGCCCCGGCCTGGAAGACGTCGACCACGAACTCCGGATGCCACCGGAGGTCGATCACCTCCTGGGCAGCCTCGATAATGGCGTCGGCACGCTTTGCGTCGACCAGCGCCAACTCCTTATTGGCCTCGGCGGCGGCGCGCTTGATCATGCCCAGGGCCCGCACAAGCTGCTGATGCGCCTTCATATCGGAGATGGGGAAATTGTCCATGGCACGCCGGGTCTGCGCGCCGAAGTAGGCCTTGGAGGGGACCTCGACAAACCCTAAAGAGTCTTTTTCTTTGCGGACGGACATATAACGGGGCTCCTGCACTCGTCAGAACGCTCGATTATATCTTGTCATCGGCGGCGCACGTCACATCGTCTAAGCTATAAGACATGAAGGCTAGCCATGATGGGGCGAAAGAGAGCTTTGAAGTTCTGGTCGTAGGCGCCGGCCCTACGGGTCTCGCTTGCGCCATTGAGGCCGAACGGGCAGGTTTCCATACCGTGCTCGTCGACAAGGGTTGCTTATGCAACTCATTGTTCCACTACCCTTCCAACATGACGTTTTTTACCACTCCGGAGTTGCTGGAAATCGGCGACATCCCCTTTCCCAGCCCCAATCAGAAACCGACTCGCAATGAGGCACTCGAGTACTATCGCAAGGTGGCGGAGCATTACCAATTGGAGTTTCGCCAATACCAGAACGTTCTAAACGTCACCGGCGCGGATGGGGATTTCGTGATCACCACAGTGGACCGCTACTCGCGTCACCACATTTATGGCGCCCGCAAGGTGATTGTTGCCACCGGATATTACGATCTGCCGAACTACCTGGAAGTGCCCGGGGAAGACCTGGCCAAGGTACTGCACTACTATCACGACCCGCACCCATATTACGATCAGCAGGTGCTGGTTATAGGGGGAAAGAACTCGGCTGCCATTGCCGCCCTGGATTTATGGCGCCACGGCGCCCGCGTAACGCTGGTGCATCGCGGAGAAAAGATGCATCATCATGTCAAATATTGGATTTTGCCCGACATCAACAACCGCATTAAGAACGGCGAAATCAACGCCTGGTTTTCCAGTTCGGTTCTGAGCGTTTCCGAGGACTCGGTGGAGCTGCTAACGCCGCAAGGGAGTGTTACTCTCAAGAACGATTACGTTTTTGCACTGACGGGATACCATCCCGATTTTGATTTCCTGGCTGCGCTTGGTGTCCGCATGGAAGGTCCGGACCGCCTGCCGGTATGTGACCCGCAAACGCTGGAAAGCAATGTGCCCGGCTTGTATCTGGCGGGGGTGATCGTTGCGGGAACGCGAACCAACGAAATTTTCATTGAGAATGGGCGTTTCCACGGCCGCCAGATCGCTCAGGATCTTGAGGCCAGGGCCGCGGGCCGAGCTTCGATGAAAGTTGGCTAGGTAAATTCGAAAAGGAAGGGGGCCGCGACATGAGTTGGCTTAAACCTCGTTCGATCCGAGGTCAGCTCATCTCACGTCTGATCCTGTTCGAAAGCCTGCTGGTGATTATCTTCGCCGTCCTGCTGGTGCGGGAACAGGCCTCGGAGGTTCACGAGCGGGCCCGTCTGCGGCTCGAGTCCGAGGTCAAGCTGCTGACATTGCAGAGCCAGGATTCGCTCGCCGAAGGCGCGGCAGGCTACCTGGAACCGATCCTGCGGACAATGGTCAACTCGCCCGGTATCCGTGCCGCGATGGTTACAGATACCAACGGCCGGGTGATTGCCGGCAACGATCCGAACGCCGACGGCAAAGATCTGCTGACGCGTGTCGAAAAGAAACAAATGAGGGACACGCCGGGCGTGGTAATTTTTCGCGTTCCCGGCGGCGCTCGTGAAGCGACGCAGGCCATCCATGTCAATGGCCAGCTGAGCGGATTCGCCTGGGTGTACGAAGACGCGACCGCGGCCCAGCAGCAGATCTACTCGCTCATACGCATCACCTTCATCTTTGCCGGGCTGGGGGCCTTGGGCACGGCATTCATTGCCGGTGCACTGGCCCGCTCCATCACCCGCCCATTGCGCGCCTTGCTGGATGCCACACGCAAGCTGATTCGCGATCCGGAGACCAAAGAGGGCTTTCCCCTGGAGGTGACTTCGGCCGACGAAATAGCCGACCTTACCCGTGCTTTCAACCTGATGGTCACTTCCATAGAAGAGCAGCGAGGCGGCCTCAGCGACACCCTGTCTCTGCTGGATTCAATGCTGCAAAACGCGCCCATTGGGTTCGCGTTTTTTGACCGCAAGTTCCGCTATGTGCGGGTAAACAAATTTCTGGCGGAAATGAATCAGGCGCCCATCGGCCGGCACCTGGGGCGAACCATTTCCGAGATGCTCCCGGGGCCGCCGGCGGAAATGCTGCAGAGCTGCGTGCAACGCGTTTTCGAGACCGGGCAGACAGTGGATCAGTTTGAACTGAACACGCCGGCGCCAGGGACGGATGCTGAATCGCGCAGTTGGCTGATCAATGTGTACCCCGTCAAGGCAACATCGGAGGCAGTCCGCTGGGTGGGAGCAATCGCCGTAGAAGCGACCGAGCGCAAGCGGGCAGAGGATGCGCTCCGGAAAACGGAGAAGCTGGCCGCGGCTGGAAGGCTGGCGGCTTCCATTGCGCACGAAATCAACAATCCCCTGGAGGCGGTGACCAATCTCCTGTACCTGCTGCGTCACAATCCGTCCCTGGATAGAGAGGCTGCTGCCTACGCGGACCTGGCGCAGCAGGAGATTTCCCGCGTCGCCGAGATGACCCAGCAGACCCTGCGCTTCTACCGTCAATCGACGCTGCCCGTGGTGGCCAATATCGGGGAACTTCTGGACTCTGTCCTGACCGTATATATGGGGCGGCTGGCGGCGGCGCAGGTTGAAGTTTCACGCCGATATCGGCCGGACATCGAGCTCTACTGCTTTGCCGGCGAATTGCGCCAACTCTTTGCCAACCTGATCGGGAATGCGATCGACGCGATCGGACATAGCGGACATCTGTGGTTATCCGCCCGTCCCTCCCGGTCATGGGTGGACGGAAGTCCCGGCGTCCGATTGTTCGTTGCCGATGACGGCTGCGGCATGACGCCCGAGACACGGGCGCGCATCTTCGAGCCGTTTTTCACTACAAAGGAAACGACCGGCACGGGGCTTGGCCTGTGGATCAGCGGAGAGATTATCGGCAAGCACCAAGGCACGGTCCGGGTCGCGAGTTGGGCAGCCGCGGAGGGAGGCAGGAAGCCGTCCGGCTCGGTGTTCATGATCTTTTTCCCTGAAGGCGGGATTGGGATTCCGGCGCCGTCAAGTTCGGCCGCAGCTACCCCGCAAACTGCCATGACTTAACCAGGTTTGCAAACCTTCGGGACTTCGTGCTTCAGGGCATGTAGAAGACTTCGCGGAGCATGGGAAAGCGCTCGCCAGGCTGCAAGGGATCGAGAGGCGCGAAGTACGGAGCCATGGCCTGCTGCCAGCGGGCATTGACCGGATCGGCCTCGATGCGCGCCCAGGTCTGCTCGAAATCCTCCACGCGCATGGACAGAATCAAGAGCTGATCGCGGCGAAAGATCGAATACTCGGAGACGCCGGCGCGTTTGAGCAGCGCCAGCATCTCCGGCCACACTTCCGCGTGAGCTTTGTCGTACGCCTCCTCGGCGCCCGGACGCAATCGCAGAAGAAAGGCGACTCGCGGCATACTATTCGGGCCGGCGAACAAGCCGCAGGTAGGGCTTGGGCGCCTTCCAGCCTCCGGCATATTTCTGCCTGGCTTCTTCGCCGGTAACAGCAGGCAAGATCATCACATTGATTCTAAGAGACATACTTTCTTTCCTGCGGGCGAGATATTTTTTTTAGAGGGAAATCGATCTTATCAGGCTGACGCCATTTACCGCATTTTCACCCCTGCTGGTAAGGGATCCAGACCTGCATGGCAGAGAGCTCACGGTTGGACCAGGCATAGTAGGGAATGAGGCGCAGGGTGGTCGGCTGAGGCGTGTTCGGCGTGGGCAAGGCAGCTTGATAGAGGCCATCTGCCCCCGGGGGGAGCCACGCTCCGGGATGTTCCAATAGCACGACGCCGTCCAGCAGCTGAGGCTGGTAATGATCCGCTGTAGTCTCGGTGAGTCGAGCTGTGTAGCGGGGAAAGTCCCGGGTTTCGGTCGCGCCCATCGCCTGATCCAGTTGCTCCTGATCAAGCTGCTCCATGCAATAAACGATCGGCCCACGTTGGAAAGCGATCCGCCCGCGGTCGTCGGAGACTGCGAGATTGGCGTGGACGGCCTGCGGCTGCATGTCGAAGCTCAGCTCGACCGAATCGCCCTGCGTCCAGCGGCGCTTCAAGGGCAGATACTCGCCGGGCCTGGCGCCCTCTACTGCCTGGCCGTTGATTTTGGCGCTGTTGGTTTTCGACCAGCCAGGGATGCGCACGAACAAGGTAAATTCCTGGGGGGTAGCGGGGCTCACCGCCAGATGAACCGTTCCTTCCCAGGGGTAGCGCGTTTCTTGCCTGATGGAGAGCCGGGTTCCGTTCTCCAGCTTCCAGTCCAGTTGGGAATTGTCATAGAAGTGGACGTACACACCTTCGGCAGAGGTGCTGTAGAAGTAGCCCGGCAACGCGGCGAAGGTGCGTTCCAGGTTGGGCGGGCAACAGGTGGTGTCATACCAGGGATTGCGAATCTTGTCCCCGGTCGAAGGATCGTACGCCAACGGATTGCGGTAGCAATAGAGCTTTCCATCCAACGACATGCCGGAGTTGATGCCGTTATAGAGTGCGCGCTCCATCACATCCGTGAACTTCGCTTCCCCGCTGGCGGATAGCATGCGCCAATTCCACATCATGTTGCCGATCGCGGCGCAGCTTTCACCATAGGCGGTTTCGTTGGGCAGCTCGTAGGCGTTGCCGAAGGCTTCGCCGTCGCTGCGCGCGCCCACACCGCCGGTCACGTAGAGTTGATGTTCGGCCAGATCCTCCCACAACCGGTTGAGTGTTTTCCAGTACACCGGATCGCCGGTTTCGAGGTAATAGTCGGTAGCCCCGCAACAGGCATACATCGCCCGGACGGCATGGCCTTCCAGCCGGGTCCTCGAGGTAAAAGGCACGCCACAGAACATGTACACAATCTGCCGATGCTCAAGAGGGATTCGCGAGTCTCCTTGAAGGATGTAGCCAGCCAGGTCGAGATAGCGCCGGTTTCCGGTCGTGCGATAGAGCTCGATCAGGGACATCTCGATTTCGGGATGTCCGGCCACGATGGGTCCGTGATTTGCCGCCGGGCCGTAGTTCGGCAAGAGGTATTCGTCGATAAAGCGGACGCCGGCATTCAGCAATGACGGGTCGCCGGTGGCCCGGTACCATGCGACGCCTCCCTGCAACAGGTGACCGATACAGTAGAGCTCATGGCCGGTGGTCTGCGTTTTCGGCAGCATCCGCTGGCTCTTCCTGTCTTGGACGTAGTAAGTGTTGAGGTAACCGCCGGGCTCCTGCGCGGCGACGATCTGACGAATCATTTCTTCGCTGGATGGGCGTAGCGCGGGCAACGAGCCGGATTGAAGCGCAAAGCCAACGGCTTCCAGCCACTTGTAAATGTCAGAATCGGAATAGACCGGGCCGCGCTGGGGCGCATCGGATTTTCCTTCCAGGCGCAGGAAATTATCCATGCGGCCATGCTCGAGCAACTCCGTGCGCATGCTGGGAAGACTTGCTTCCACATTGGTCTGGCGGCGTTTCGACCAAAATCCGGGTTGAATGGTGACCGCCCGTACAGGAACGCTCTTCAGCTTGGCGTAAGGAGAGTTCCGGGTAGCGATGATCCCGGCATTCGCCCAATCCGGGTCCAGGGTAGAAACCCCTGTGGTGCCAGTTGTTTGGCTAAATGAAAGATTGCTCTTGAGGAGTGCGGCAGCCGCGGCAGAGGTGGCAAGGAACCGGCGCCGGGTCAGCGGGTGTTTTGTTTTCATGGCGGACCTTAGGCAAAACGACCAGCCAGTATACGTCTCCCGCTGGTATCGGTGCACGGGGGGCACGGGGGCGGCACGGGAGGGCACGGGGGCGTCGAGCCTGTGCGGCCGCATGATTATTCGTGCGAGAGGCTCCCTGGGCTCCGTGGCTGCTGGCCGGCGCCAGGTTGGGCCTGCAGTGTGGGCAAGCGGAGTGTTTGCCCGATCTCGATATGGTCGAGATTACCCAGCTCCGGGTTTAGCTCTCGAATTTGCCGCAAAATCTGCGGAGTGCAGTTTCGGAATTTATTGACGCAGATGCCGACCAGCGTCTGACCTGGCCCCACGGTCACGGAGTTAGTGGAGGCGGCAGGCGACCCTGGTTGGCCGAGCGCAGGAACGGAAGGCGAGTTCGAGGCTGCCGGGTAATGGGTTGGGGCGGCACTGCCGGCGGGAGGTGGCTGCACCACCGCGCTCGAATCCGGCTGGTTTGACGTTGCCGGCGATGTTGAAGGCGGCTGCGCCGAGGTTGCGGTCTCGGCTGTTGCCTGCTGGACGGAAGCTGCGGATTGCGAATGGCCGGTCTGGCTCAACCATCGATAAGCTCCCACCAACGCTGCGCCCGCGACCACCGCTCCCAGCAAGCCAAGGGCGAGTTTGGACCGCCCGCCGGCAAACGCCGAACTACTCTTTGCTGCGAACCCGGTGAACATCGAAGGCGAGCTTGCCTCCGAAATGGATTCAGTATCCGCCGCCATGATTTTCTCTTCGACCGGTGGCGCCAAAGGCGGTTTCGGCGAAAGCTTTCTGGATAGGGGCCCGAGATCAAGATCGGCGATTACCTGGCGCAGCACCTCGCGGTCAATGAGCTTCTGCTGCATGGCGCATCCCAACGACAATGCGTTGAAACAAAGATTGTTGATATTACGTGGGATGCCCTCGCTCCACTGCGCAATCTGGGTTAGCGCATCCTTGGTGAACAACGGCAGGGTGGAGCCGTAGCCAGCCACCTTTAACCGGCTCGCGACGTATTGCGAGACCTCCTCCGAAGTCAACGGTCTAAGGCGGGCAAAAATGGAGATCCGTTGCCGTAATTGCAACATTTCCGGTGAGCCAATGGTATCTGCCAGTTGCGGTTGTCCGGCGAGAATGATCTGTATGAGCTTTTCCTCCTGAGTCTCGAAGTTTGAAAGCATGCGCACCAGTTCGAGCACGGTCGCATCGAGATTCTGAGCCTCATCGATCACCAGCACCACCCGCTTGCCCTGACGAGATTGTTGGTGGAGCAGATCCTTCAAGCGGATCTGCATCTCCACCAGGCCTCCGTTCAATTCGCGCACGCCGAGGCCGGAAAGCAGCGCGCGCAGGAGGTCGAGTGGCGTCGATATCGTCTGGAACAGAAATACCGTCCGCGTCTTTTCCCGTAGAAGCTCCCTCAAGCGAAACAGTAAAGTGGTTTTTCCCATGCCGGGGGCGGCAATCAGCGCAACAAATCCGCATCCCGACTCGACCGCGTAAAGGAGGGAACTCAGGGCTTCTTTATACGTGGAATTCAGAAACAGGTAACGGGAATCCGGCGTAACTCCGAACGGTTGTTCCTGTAGTTGGTAATAATCTAAAACCATGGTCATGCCTGCGATCTGTTTCCAGAGCTCGCGCGGTCCTCATCGTGGCATGAGCTCAGGCCGAGGAGACGATGCCCTCACGGAATCGCGCTCTGTGGATGATACAGGCCAGAAAAGAACGCCGTAAGTCCTCACTGACGGCGAACGTTGGCAGAAAAGATCCCGGGGAAGGGCGGTGGCTCGTTTTCGGGAGCGTTCCCCAGATCCGATCTCCGCGGCCGGGAGCGGGCTTTATTGGGATCGAGTTTTAAAAACTTGTTCGCCCGCGGTCCGAATACCACGGCCGAGGGTCATGGATTTGCCGTCACGTTTGGATACGCCTCCGGTGGTTTTTACAGCCAACGATAGATTGGCTCTGGGATGGGGAATCTGCGCTTATTGAGGACGGCGCCGAGGATGGGAATTCCGGCTATTCGCAGGTTTCCCACAACGGCGCGCGCAGCCTCGCGGCGGGTCGACTCTGCTTCGAGAACGATCACGATTCCGTCGGAGAGTCTGGCCAGACTGATCGCATCCGTGTGCCGTGCCAACGGCGGCGCATCGACAACAACAAAGGCAAACTCGTTGCGCAGCTCGGCGACACGTGTGCGCATGCGGTCGGAGCCCAGCAGGCTGGGAGAGTCGGGACCGGGGGCGCCTGTAGAAAGCAGCCAGAAATTGTCATTGCCCACCGGCTTGAGGAACGACCGTATACTGTCTTGCTCTGCGAGTGCGTTGGTAATCCCGTGATAATTGGTCGTCCCTAACATTCTGGGCAAGGCGGGGGAACGAAAGTTTGCATCCACCAGGCAGACACTTCCGGCGGCGCTGGCGGCGAGGCACTGGGCAGTCAAGGCCGCGATGTAGCTGCAGCCATTGCCCTGGTCCACGGCGGCAAACACCACCAATCGCCGGCTTGGCGATTCATGACGGAGAAAGACTTTCTGCACCAGGCCCTGCATGCGGTCTGCATCGAGCGGAAGGGCAGCGTTTCGCGCCCGAGCCTCCAGGGGAAGAGGAAGCGGTGGTTCGAGAACGGTGCTGCAAAGCAAAGGCTGATCCTTTGCCATGTCTTGCATCAGCTCAAAGTAGCGGCTCATGGAGTGTCCTCTTGCTTGTCGGGAAGGTTCTGTAGGCCTGCGTCCCATGTTGGAATGCGGATCGACTGGCCTACCTCAATATGGTCGGGATTGACCAGCCCGGAGTTGAGTCTGCGAAGGTTCTGCAGGAGCTCCGAATCGCACCTTCCAAAAGTGGCCAGGCATATGGCGAAGAGTGTCTCCCCGGGCTGAACGGTCACCGTCTTGACGCCGTCGGTTGCGGGTGGCTGCTGCTCCCCGGTCGCTGACGAAGAGGATGTTGCCGGGGCAGAGGCAAAACTCTCGGCGTGAACCGCACCCGCTTTTTGCGTCAGCTGTCGATGGGCGGCAAAGTACAGTGCAGTGGATGCCAGAAGGGCTACCAGACCCACCGCGAATTTTCGCGTCCAGCCGGCAAATCCGGCATTTCCGTTCCTGGCAAGGGCAAATGCCGGAGTCTTCCAGGATGCTCCGGGGGGCACCAACTGCCCGGTGAGCACGGGTTTTTGCCTCTGCCGCTTAGAATCAAGATCGTTGAAAACCTCGCTCAGGACGGGGCTATCGATGGGGCAACGTTTCAGCGCGCAACCCAGCGAAAGTGCGTTAAAACACAAGTTGTTTATGTTGCGCGGCACGCCGTTGCTGCAGTCCGCAATCATAGACAGCGCTTCCCGGCTAAAGAGCGGGCTTTCGAAGTCGTAGCCGGCGATGCGCAGCCTGTGAGCGATGTAGAGCTCGGCTTCTTCGTGGGACAGCGGCTTGAGATAAGAGAAGATGGTAATTCGTTGCCGCAACTGTTCCAGTTCCGGCGAGGCCATCTTGCTGGCAAACTGCGGCTGTCCGGCCAGAATGATCTGTATAAGTTTTTCCCGTGGAGTCTCGAAATTCGAGAGCATGCGCAGCATTTCGAGCACCGGCC
>JBARKD010000257.1:0-2094 GCA_049800615.1 Acidobacteriaceae bacterium
GCACCCGATCCTTGGTCGCTGGTGACCGAGTTCTCACGCACACACTTTAGCCCCTGAGGGGAATGCCGTCTGGCCACCCTCAACTTTCAGGCAGCACAATGACGTATGTTATTTCCGACGCACTCCACTAGCCTTGCACGATCCACTCATATTGGGCCTCGTCCAGAGGGGCTACGGACAGGCGTGACTGGCGCACCAGGGGAGATGCCTGAAACAGTGGCTGCTGCTTAATCTCCGCCAGGGCTTTTGGCCTCTTGATCGCCGGACCTGCGGCGATGCGGACCAAAGGGACCTTTGCATCCGAGACATCTACCGAGACAACGTGAGCCAGCCCCACGGCCGATTTTTCGTCGCCCGTGTGATAGATGACTAGCTTATCCCCCTTCTTCATGGCCCTGAGGTTCTTAACCGCAGTCGGGTTGGTTACGCCCGTCCAGTCCGTCTCTTTTTCCTTCACCAGGTCTGCGAAGGAGTAGGCGGTGGGTTCAGTCTTCAACAGATAGCGCATGCTTTTACTCCTTGGGCTTAAGCAGTGTTGCTGTATTCAGCAGCGGTCTTTCCATGGCCCGGACCCAGTCCGTCATTTCGCCCGGCTGCCCTCCCTGGGCCGCATGACGCTCAAACTCGCTCTTCATGGTTTGCATCTTGGCATCCAGGTCGTCCAGATAGTGCAGCACCACCGCTTCGGGAATCATGGGAAGCTTGGGTGAACCAAATTCCAGCTTCCCATGGTGGCTCACGACTATGTGCTCGACCAGCACACGAAGCTCCGCGGGAAATCCAGGGAGCATGGTTAGTTTCTTCTCGATCATGCCGATGGCCATGGCGATGTGGCCAACCAGCTGTCCCTCCAGGGTGTAATCGAAACTAAGGCCCCAGCGGAGTTCTTCAAGCTTGCCGATGTCATGCAGAATGGCGCCGGTCAGCAGCAAGTCCCGGTTGATTTCCGGATAATGGCGTGCAGCTGACTGGCAAATGCCCAGCAGGGACACGACATGTTCGAGCAGGCCACCCAACCATGCGTGGTGGAGAGACTTGGCGGCCGGAGCCTCACGCAGGGCTGCCGCAATCGCCGGATCGTCGATGAAGGATCGAACCAGCGCCTGAAGCCAAATATCGGTAAAGCTGTCGACGCAGGCAGTCAGCGCCAACCACAATTCGTCGACATTCTCGCGGGTTCGGGCAACAAAGTCAGCCAGCTCGAACTCGTCCGGGGTAGCGCGGCGCACTTTTTCCAGATTTAACTGGAAGCGCCCGTTGAAGCGGCAAACCTCAGCCTTGACCTTAACCACTTCCCCTTGTTCAAAGCCCCCAGCCGCTTCGGCAAAGTTATCCCACATGCGCGACTCGAGCTGGCCGGTACGATCGCCAAGGGTAGCGGCAAGATACTGGCCGCCATCCTTGCGGCTGCGCAATTGTTTCGAGATGACGGCGAAGAAGCCGACTACGCTCTGGTTTTCAAATTTGGCCAGATCGGCGACGTAGATTTCTTTCATCTGCAACAACTACTGCGGGGTGGTGGCCGGAGGACCAGCAGCCGGAGCAGTCGGGGCAGCCGGAGCGGTCGGGGCCGCAGGGGCAGCCGGAGTTCCAGTGGAATTTGGCTTGCCGCCAGGCGCGGCTGGTTGGCTGGGCTCAGGTTTACCAAGATAAGGCTGCTGGACCTGCTCCTGCTCTGGCTTCTTGTTGGCGAGCCGGGTCTTTTCCGCTTTTTCCTTGGCCTTTTGCGGCGCATTCGGATCGGTCAAACCGAGCCCGGAATTCTGCACTTTCTGCGACGACAGCTCGTCTGCGGTGGGTTTATCCGGATCGTCCGTTGTCGATTTCTGCTTCTTTGCTTTGTGGACAACCGGGCGGTTCGACAGGCGGGTTTTCTTCTCTATTTCGACAGGAGCGGCATTGCTCACCGTACCGTCAGGGCTCACATAGCGGGTCTCGGGCGTGGTGACAGAGGGCGTGTTATCCGCGGGCGCCGCACTCGCTACCTGGGAAGGAGGAAGAGACTCGCGCGGAGCTTGGCCGAAGCGAATTTTCTCCTTTTTGCCCGGCTTTTGAATTCCCTCGTTGTTGCTTGCCTGTTGCGTTGCCGGGGGC
>JBARKD010000258.1:0-13112 GCA_049800615.1 Acidobacteriaceae bacterium
GCGCCGGGCAGATACACGCGCAACCAGAGTATGAACTTGCCTGTGGGTGCGGGCAGCCAATTGGACTCATGGCCTGCCGGAGCGGCGTTCTGGATGTAAATGTCGACGGAGCCGTCGGGATTCGGAGCGAGGCCGGAGCGGTCGCTGACGCTGTACCGGTTGATCGGATTCAGCACAAAGTGATTTCGCGCATCGCCCATGGTGAGCGACCAGAACGCATCGTTCGGCGGGAGTTGTCCTGCCGGAAAGTGCATGATGTAATCGTGCTGGCCGGAGAGCTTTTGACCCGTGCTGTCTACTCTCGTCATCCAATACATCGCCTCTTGCGGTACGTTTATTGGGCCAGGGAATTCATTGGCACATGCGGCTCGTAAGAGCATGCCGTTGCCGGGCTCGCCGCATCCGAACATGGTGGTCCAGCCGTTGACCTTTGTGACATAGGCGTGCGCGATGATCTGAAGCGTGATGAAAGCCAGCACGCCCCCGACGATGATGCCTTGCACTATGTCCGAGACGATGTTCCTTGGTCCCAGGGTCGCGAGCGACCAGGAAACGCCACTGCGATCCTGCGAACGACGTGGCTGATTTGCATTTGTCATATCTCAATCACCGCCCACGGCGCCATGCCGGTAAGTCCAGCCGTCAAGATAATTCTTCGCTGAATCTCCATTCACACCTCCTGACCTGCCTCGGTTCGCGCGATGTTCAAGAACGTAGCTCCATCCTCAGCCGCTCATACTTGCAGTATATATCCGTTACGGATATGGTCAAGATGTGACATGAAACCGTGCACTACCGAGTAGTTGGGCTGTGGTTGTTCATAGGAAAGATCTACTGGTCAGCCTGAAGACGTACTCCACAAGGTCACTTTGGGCACAACTCAAACCGCAGGAGGTTTGGCGTTCACAAGCAGGCCACCTGGAACCTTGCCGCGACATCAACGTATACGACACTAGTTGGTTTTGGAAAGACTCATAGGCCAGCGACCACGTGCCTGATTCCAGATTGAGAGCTGATCGAGGTACAGAGAAGTGATTCCATGTCGTCCTATACTGCTGTGCCTCTTCAAGGCATTTCTGCTCTACTCGCTCGGTTCTGCAGATATCCCACGGCTGCATCTGAGCGCACAGACCACCACCGCACCGCCGGTAAGTAAAGAGCAGTGGCACGAGGACCTAAAGTTTCTCGCTGCCGAACTTCCGAAGCGGCACGCAAATGCCTTCCACTTCCTCCCCAAAGCAGCATTTGATCAGGAAGTAAGCCAACTGGACCGGACGCTGGATGATCTGAACCGTGATGAAATTTTCGTCGGCATGAATCGGATTGACAATTCTATCGGTGACGGGCACACCTACATTCGCGTTCCTGCCGACGCGCCAATATTTCCCGTCCACTTTGAGAGATTCGGGGAGGATTACCGGCTGGTCTCCACTCGAGATATTCCGGGTGCGCGCGAATCTCTCGGAGGCCGATTGCTCAAGATTGACAACATGCAGATCAAGCGGGCCCAGGAGTTCCTCCTGACATTGACACCTGCAGACGAAACGCAAGCTCTACGTGATGTGCGTGCAACCGCCCTCCTCAACGATGGTATGGTGCTGCACGGTTTGGGAACCACTTCGGATCGCGACACGGTGCGCTACGTCGTACTTACCGATGCAAGAAGCGAAGTGACGCTCTAGTATCACGGAGAAACGAACCAGTTACGAGGAGCCGAGATTACCAGCATCCTTGAAACGGGATGGCTAAGTGCTGTAGCTCATCCGGCACTCTACCTGCAGCAGCCGGACCAGGACTTTTGGTGCACATATCTCCCGGCATCACGAACGGGCTACTGCAACTTCCGATCCTACAAAGATCTGAAACATGCCACGCATGCTTTGACAGACCTTATGGAGCGTGAACATCCGGAGAATCTGGTGATTGATTTAAGGCTGAATGCCGGAGGAGACTTCGATGAAGGCCTCAAGTATGTGGTCAACCCGATTCGTCGCATGTCCACGATCAATCGCTCAGGGCACCTCTTCGTCCTGATCGGTCCGAGAACATTTTCCGCCGCGATGGCGAACGCGGCGCATTTTCGGAGACTGACAAAGGCAATTCTCGTAGGACAGCCGATCGGTGAGAAGCCGAATAGCTATCAGGAAGCTCGTGAGATGGTTCTTCCGAACTCACGATGGGCAGCCCGCTACTCCATACGGTTCTATCGATTCGTGGGTGGCGAAGAAAACCTGATTCGCCCAGATCGAGAGATCGCAGAAACGTGGGCGGATTTTCAGGCGGGACGCGATCCCGTAATGGATTGGGTGCTTCGCACCATCTCAGGTGAGCAAACGTCAAAGGTGAGAACCCCTTCCGAATAAGAAGTGGAGCGATCAGCGCCTCCGGCTTTTAGAAAGACTCGGCGTCTCTCGTTCGGAAACGACTTTGCTTGGCCAAACCCTTGGTATCCGCATGGAGAATATGGAGAATAGCTATTCACCTCAGACTCAATAAGTTAGTGGTTGCCCGGATTTTGACGCGGTAACGCTCACCGGTTCGATGCGGGTGGCGCAAACAGAGGGTTCAGCAGAATGCTGAACCGTTCGCATACCTCATGGAATCGCAGCGTCACTCTGCCGCCATTGCCGCGCCTCCCGGCGAAGCTGGATAGTTGAAGAAGAGCTGATTGCCGTCGAGATCGTCGACCACGAGAAGCCGGTAGCCCCACGAACCCTCCTTGACCGAAACGCCCTTGGCCTCGAGTTCTGTGCGTAACGCGTCCAACGCGGCAACCTGCATCTCGGGCTCGACGTTCAGGGAAATGAACATCAGCCCCTTGCCAATCTTCTCCGGCCACCTGTCCGCCAGAATAAGCGCGCATCCCTGCCGGTCGACCTGTGCGACACGCGCTCTGCCCTCCTCGTCGTAGCGCCAGGGGCTCGTGAAGCCGAGCCGGCTAATGTAAAAGCCAAGCGACGCTTCGACGTCCTTGACGTGTAGGACGGCACGCGCGAACCAGTCTGCCATAGCCATATTTCCTCGAATTAGGATCACTTTTTTAACATCGGTTCAGAAACTAGGTCTCGGGGCTCTGCGTTTGGCCGCATTTTGCATCTTCGAATCAAGAAGGATTTTATCGAGCGGCGAAGTGCGATTGCCAACGCCTGGCACGAAACCCAAGGTCATTCAATGCGCAAGGCCCGTGCGGGGTCGATGGAGGCTGCACGCCGTGCTGGAATGATGCCCGCAATGGCAGCCGTAAGCACCAGCACTCCAACGGCGATACCCATGACGGACACGTTCACGCTGGTAATCTCATAAAGCTGCGACTTGACGTAGCGCACGCAGAAGATGGCCACCGGGACGCCAATAGCGAGTCCGGCAACGGCTTGCAACACGGCGCCCCGCAGGACCATTCCAATCACGCGGCTCCGCGCCGCTCCCAGCGCCATGCGGATGCCGATCTCCGGCGTGCGGCGAACGACGGTATAAGCAGTAACACCGTAAAGGCCGATGGCGGCGAGCAGCAAGGCTAGTAGACCGAAGAGCGTAGTGAGGCGCGCGATAAGGCGCTCGTCGGTGAAGCGGTCGTCAATCTGCTGCTGGAAGGTCTGGAACTTCACGACTGTGAGGTTAGGATTGATGCTGGCCAGCGTTTCTCCGACGATCTTTTCAAACCCGGCGATGGGCTGGGCGGTCTGGACGACCAGAGCGCCGGCGTACATGGATTGGTCTTTGTCGAGTGGGTCGTCGGGGTCGTTCGCGATGCCGGCGCGTTGCGTCAACGGCAGAAAGTACATGGCGTGGTTCTTCCAGTAGATGCTGGTGTAGGTGGTGTCTTCCACCACGCCCACGATCTCATGCGCTCCATCCTTACCGGCCTGGTTGACGCCGGAATGACCAAAGCTATGGCCGATGGGGTTGCGCTTGCCGAAGAACTGCTTGACGAACTCTTGATTGACGACGGCGACGGGCGTCGCATTCAACGTATCCTCTAACGTGAAGCCGCGGCCCGCGACGACATGGGTGCCGACGGAGTCGAAGTACTCCGAGGTGCCCTTCACCCAGGATGCGCTCTTGTTGAGATCAGGATCGCCGTGCACCTTTACCCCAGACCCCCAATTGTTCTCCTCCATTGGGGTGTAGGTGGAGAGGCCAACTTTCAGAACGCCGGGAATCTCGTGGAAGCGATCGACGATGACCCGGTAAAGAGATTCGACGTCTGTGTTCTTGTAACCGGCCGCCTGCGGATTGATGTGGGCGATGTACCGGTTCCGCGCATCCAGTTTCATGTCTACGTTCTCTGCCTTGTTGAGGCTCTGGGCAAAGAGGCCTGCGGCGACGAGCAGCACGAGGGAGAGCGCGGCCTGCAGGACAACGAGCCCGCGCTGCAGCAGGGAGGCGCCCTGCGCGGTTGTGCGCGCATTGGAGCGCAGCGCTTCCGAGGGGTTCGTGCGTGCGGCCATCAGCGCCGGCGCAAGGCCGAAGAGGACGCCGGTGGCCAGCGAAAGCGCAATGGCAAATCCAATGACCAGCGGCGAAGGCGAAGCGCTGACCGGCATGTTCTGCTGGCCAGGAAAGGCGAGCGCCAGCAACGCGTGCGCCCCGAGATAGGAGACGGCGAGACCGAGCAGGCCGCCGATACCTGAGAGAAGAACGCTCTCCGTAAGCAGTTGCCGCACGATGCGACCGCGCTGCGCGCCAAGCGCCGCGCGGACGGAAAGCTCCGCTCGACGGCCCATGCCCCGTACCAGCAGCAGGTTCGCAATATTGGCGCAGGCAATCAGAAGGACCAGCGCGGCAATCCATTGCAACAGCTTCAGATGGTCCTTGTATCCTTCCTGCATGTTCTGGATACCGCCGCCGCCGGGAGAGAGCACCACATGGGTGCGGGAGATAACTTTCTTGGCGCGCGGATCAGTGAACGTCTTGAGCGGGGCAAACTGCTGCTTGAGCAGCGCGCTGGCCTTAGCCTGCAGGGCCGGCAGCGAAGTTCCGGGCTTAACCCGGCCGATGATATAGGCCCACTGTACGTCGGGATCGGTGAAGTACGGTGCGCCGATGACTACATCCATCGCATTCATGGGAAGGAAGTATTTCGGGGGATTCGTGTCGATGCGATCGCCGTAGAATCCCTTTGGCGCAATGCCGATGATCGTGGCCGGCTTGGTGTTGATGAAGAATTGGCTTCCCACAACACTCGCATCGCCCGCGTAATCCTGCTGCCATGCGTCATAGCTCATCACGGCGGTAATGGGTGCGCCCTTCTGGTCGTCGGCATCCACAAAGAGCCGGCCGGCCGCTGGCGTTAGGCCGAAGACGCGGAAGTAGTTTCCGGAGACGAAGGTTCCCACCACGGACTTCGCTACGGTCTGGGGTCCGACGCGGCGGACGGTAATGGGCCGCCAGGCGTAGCCGGACTCCATCGCGGCCAACTCTTCGAACTCCGGCAGGTTCTTTCTGAACATGGAATAGGTGTCTGTGGCAAAGAGCGAGTAATCGCCCTCATCATTCCAGCCGCCGTTAACGCAGCAGTCGTCTTTGTCGCCGATGCGAATGAGAGTTTTAGGGTCTATGACCGGAAGATTATGGAGCAGGATGGCATTGATCAGGGTGAAGATGGCCGAGTTGGCGCCGATGCCGAGCGCCAGCGTGAGGATCACGGTAAGGGTGAACCCCGGCGCCTTGCGCAATGGGCGGAATGCATAACATAAATCCTGCAGAAGAACTCTCATGCCTGACCTCCGCACAGACTTCGGCTTGCACTCGCAGAAAGCACGTACCACAGCATTCCATGTGTGCCGCTCGAAATCAAACAGGTTAGAGATACGTAAGTTCGGGAGCCTGTGTTCCCGACCAAGGAATAGTGTTCGAATTCGGACGCTTGAAGATTTCCCAAGGGCGCGTATGATTCGAGAGGCTTTCAGCTGCATGGCTTTCCTGCCGTTGTTTGCGCGTCTCGCGCGGGAACAAACATCAGAAATGGGGGTTCAGAATGGAAGAGCTCAATCACAAGTCAGTGCGGACGAACGGGGCCACTCGGCGCAAAATGATTGTTACTGCGGCAGCATTCGGCGGCTTCGCCGCGTGCTCATTGACTGCCTGGGGAGCTGACGATTCCGGGCTTACTCGCTCGGCAGAGACGATTCATCAGGAGCCTGTCTTTGACGGGAGCCCGACACGGATCTATCAAGCGCTGACCGATGCAAAGGAGTTCGATCGAGTCATGCGACTCAGCGCGGCCATGCGCTCCATGGCGACGGGAACCGCTCCTGCAGTCATCAGTCCCGAGGTTGGCGGCGCCTTTTCGCTCTTCGGAGGATATGTCACAGGCCGGCAACTCGAACTGGCAAAGGACAGTCTGATCATTCAGGCATGGCGCTCACAAGGCTGGAAGCCCGATGACTATTCAATCGCGAGGTTCCATCTCGTCGAGCACGCCACCGGAACCAGGATCATCTTCGACCATCGCGGATTTCCGGATGGTAACGGGAGCCACCTCGCCGAAGGCTGGAAGATAAATTACTGGGAACCATTGCGAGAGTACCTGAACCATCAGAAATAACCTGTGCCCCTCCCTCAAGGACGATCCGTGTAATCGGTTTTCGACCGCACAGATCAGAATGATCTATTCACAGCGCAAAGCCGCCATCGGATCGATGGTCGTGGCCCTTCGCGCTGGGATCCAGCAGGCCAGCAGTACGACGAAGATCATGACACAAGGGACAACGAGGAGGACGATGGGATCGTTCCTGCTCAGTCCGTAAAGAAAACTGGCCATGACCTTACGAAGAAAGAATGCTCCAACGACTCCGATGACGGAACCCGCGAACGCGAGCCTGGCGCCCTGCTTAAGGACGAGGCGCAAAATGTCGCGCGAGTGTGCGCCGAGAGCAATGCGAATCCCAATCTCCTGTGTCCGTTGCGAGACGGAATACGCCATCACCGCATAGACTCCCATCGCGGCCAGAGCCAAAGCCAGGACGGAGAACGCAATCAGCAGAGTGAGGTCAAAATTGCGCAGGGACCCTGCATCGGCAACCATCGAGTCCATGTTCTTGACATCGTAGACAGGCACATTCTGATTGACCTCCGTCACAGCAGTTTCTATCGAGTGGAGAAGATCGCTCTGCGTCAAGCTGCTACGGACGGCAATGCTCATGTTCGCCTCAAGCAACGAACGAATGGTGTCGGGAACCTGGGTAAATGGATAATAGGCAGTCGGCTCGACCGCGACATCGGTTCCCCAGTGGCGAACATCGGCTACAACGCCGACCACGGTACACCACGAACTGCCTGCAATCCTCGGCTTGATCCGTTTTCCGATCGGACTCTCACCGGGCCAGTATTCCCGAGCAAGGCTCTGGCTCACAACGGCCACGGCAGGCGAGCTTGCAGTATCGCGCTCATCGAAGGCGCGTCCACGAAGAAGAGGTGTTTCCAGAGTCCGAAAGTAGTCCTCGCCTACCGCTCGATACCGGGTGACAATCTCGCCCTGAACCGGTGCTGA
This sequence comes from Acidobacteriaceae bacterium, assembly GCA_049800615.1. GTDB lineage: Bacteria > Acidobacteriota > Terriglobia > Terriglobales > Acidobacteriaceae > PALSA-350. The sequence goes on from JBARKD010000258.1 coordinate 7,493, forward strand.
CGTTTTCCCTTCGGTCTCGACGGGCATCGAAGGATCGGTGCCGCTGAGAGGAAGGTCTCGAGCCACGGCAGCTCGTTGCACTCCCGGCACGGCGCGAATACGCTCAACGACCTGCCGGTAGAAATCCGATAGCCCCGTACCCTCCAGCCGCGAAGGAGCAGCGATCCGGAAGGTAAGCAAGTTCCCGGGAACGAAGCCGAGGTCCGCGTTCCTGAGAGACCAGAGGCTTTTAAGGGCAAGTCCAGCGCCAATGAGCAACATGCACGCGAGTGCCGTTTCGACGATAACCAGGATGGAGCGTTGGCGACTGAATCTGCGTTCACTTGAGCTGCCGCGCTCGCGCAAGCCGGCAATCACGTCGACCCGGGCGGCGTCGATTGCCGGCGCAAGTCCGAAGAGAATTCCCACCGCCACCGAAACCAGGAGCGAGAACGCCAGGACCCCGACATCGACGCTGGTTTGCTCGATGCGAGGGACTTGAGGAGGATGGATGGCAAGCATTCCCCTCAAAAGCAGGAACGCGACCCCAACACCCGCGGCGCCGCCCGCGGTCGCCAAAAGCACGCTCTCCGTGAGCAACTGGCGAACGATGCGCAACCGCGATGCGCCCAGCGCGGTGCGCACTGCCATCTCACGACGCCTGCCGGCCCCGCGGGCAAGCAGCAGGTTAGCGACATTTGCGCACGCAATCAGCAGCACCAAACCGACGCAGCCCATCAACATCAGCAGCGCGGGACGCACGTCTCCTGCAAAAGCGTCATTGAGGGTCTGAAGATCCACGCCGAAACCAATATCGCCGCTCGGGTCAGTCCGATGGAGGCGAACCGCAACCGCATCAAGTTCCCTGCGCGCCTGCTTAAGGCTCACTCCATCCGGTAGACGGATACAGCCAGCGAGCCAGTGGACGTTCGGCGACGAGCCGACCCCGCTGTTGCGGCGAAGCTGCAGCAGTGTCCAAAGCAGTTCTTTGCCGTCAAAACCGTTAAATCCCGCCGGCATGACGCCGACGACGGTATAGGGCACTCCGTCAAGCCGAATGGATTTACCGATAATGCCCGGATCCGACCCTAAACGGCTTTTCCAAAACACGAAACTGACTACGACAAATTGACCAGCCCCAGATTGATCTTCCTGTGGGGAAAAGACGCGGCCCAGCATTGGCCGTATACCGAGAACGGGCAGGAAGTCATACGAAACCACTCCCGAAGGAATACGCTGGGGTGGTTGCCCCGGGCCACTGAGATTGAACTGCCACGAAACGTGGGCTCCCATCCGGGCGAGCAATCCGCCCTGCTCCCTCCAGTCGAGGAAATCCTGAGTGGAAAAAAGATTGGCGTTTCCATCCGCCTGGCGCTGGTGAACAAAAACAAGACGATCGGGGTTGGGAAGCGGCCAGGGCTTCAACAAGACGGAGTGGATGACGCTGAACATGGCGGTATTGGCGCCAATCCCCAGAGCCAGCGTGAGCACTGCCGCCATGGTAAAGCGGCTCGAATTCCCCAGCGATCTGACCCCATAGCGGACATCCTGTAACCACCGCTCCATCCGGCTCACCTCTTGCAAAATCAGACGTCCCGGCTCATTGAATGTCGCATCAAAAAACCAAAAACTGATGGGAACGGCGAAACATTGACGCCTGGTGAGATAAGGCGGACCGCAGCCGCGGACAGTTGACGATTCCAGGGGTGGGTCCCTTATTGAGGGCGGCCTCCGACCTTGCATCGGCGTCAATGAGCCGATCACATCGGAGCCCTCTCTTCGGCGACTCACAGAGTCTTCAGCGTCTTGGCCGGCTAGTGGCCTGTCGCAGAGAAGACGTTAGTAAGGCAAATGAATTGTCATCCCGACCGGAGCGTACCCGGATTTCCCGTCACGCTGCGCCGGACACGTCCACGTATGCGCCTTTCCTTAAAGAAAGGCGCATGAAGCTCGCCAACGCCACTAACCTCAACGGGAAATCCGGGGTAGCGTAGTGGAGGGATCTGCTGTTTCCTTCCCCAACTCCGATCCTCCCAATCAGTAACGCTTTCTCTGAGACACTCCACTAGTGTCTGTTCAATAAGTCACCCGATACAGACGTGCTTTCTCAGCCGTAGCGGCGGAAGATGAGCGAGGCGTTCGTACCGCCAAACCCGAAGGAGTTCGTCATGGCGTACTCCATCGCTGCCGGCTGTCCCTTGTCCTTGATCAGGGTGAAGCAGCAGGCTGGATCGGGTTGGCGCAGGTTCGTCATCGGCGGAGCCATCTGGTCCCGCAGCGCCAGCACCGTGATCCCTGCTTCCAGGCTGCCTGCCCCACCGAGTAGATGACCGGTCATCGACTTGGTTGAGCTGACCAGGAGCTTTCCGGCACATTCGCCGAACGTCTCGCAGATGGCTTTGGCCTCCGCCCGGTCTCCCAGAGGAGTCGAAGTTGCGTGAGCATTCAAATATCCGATCTGGCTGGGGGCAAGACCGGCGTCCTGCAAAGCGAGCTGCATTACCCGGCGAACGCCGCGGCCATCCTCCGGCGGTGCATTGGTGTGGAAGGCATCGCCGTTGGCAGCGTAGCCTACGAGCTCGGCAAGGATATTCGCATCTCGCTTCACAGCATGCTCGTATTCTTCGAGGATCAGGATGCCTGCGCCCTCGCCCACGACAAAGCCGTCGCGGCCTTCGTCCCACGGCCGCGAGGCCGTTGCCGGGTCGTCATTGCGCGTGGAAAGAGCGCGCATCGAGGCGAAGCCGGCTACGGAAAGCGGAGTGACCGCCGCCTCGCTTCCGCCGCAAATCATCACGTCGGCATCGCCGCGCTGGATTAGCCGGAATGACTCGCCTACCCCGTGCGCACCCGTGGTGCACGCGGTCGCGCAGGTCAGGTTGGGACCGGCTGCTCCGTAGCGGATCGAGATCTGGCCTGCCGCCAGGTTGGCAATCGTGGCCGTAATGAAGAAAGGAGAAACGCGGTTCGGGCCTGCGGACATCAGCTTGCTGTGCTCGCGCTCAATCACTTCGAAAGCGCCGATTCCGCTGCCTACGTATACGCCGACCCGGTTTCGATCTTCGGCCGCCATTTCCAGGCGAGCCTCGGTTACGGCGAACTCCGCGGCCGCCATCGCAAACTGGATAAAGCGGCCCATCTTCTTGATTTCCTTGCGTTCGACGTAGTTTTCCGGGTCGAACGCCTTGACCTCGCCGCCAATCCGGCAGCTGAAGCCCGTCGCATCGAACAAAGTGATGGGGCCGATCCCGGACTCACCCTGCAGCAGAGCTTTCCAGGTAGCATCGGTTCCCACACCCACCGGGCTCACCAGACCCACCCCAGTGACCACCACACGGCGCTGTTGAATGTTCATCGTGTTAGAGGCGTAAGCGTTCTTGACCCTTCGGCACAGCTCCGCCGGCCTCTCCGTTCCCATAATTTCATCTGTTCATCCTACTATTACAGGCGCGTAAAGTGGCCGGGGAAGCGCAACATGCTCTCGCCACGGGACGATTTCAAACTCTTCGGAGATTTTGCTAACTCGGGAGAAATAAAAGCTTTATTCGAGCGTGCGGGTACTGCAAAACGGTCGTCCTTCAACTTCGCTGTCGCGGATTTCCTGTCGAGCGCGGATGGCGCGGTCGAGCTTCATGCGCCCTTCTAGAAAGAAACAAGGACTACTCTAATCCGCCAATGATGTGATCTGGGCGGCCCCATAAACCAGGCCGGGCGCCGCGAGGATACCTGTTGCAACTTCAGCGCTCCTTGCCCGGTAGGCGACCTTCGGTGCGCGGGGCAACAGGATCCTGTCGTCTTTCAGCCGTGAGAACCTGGGAACCTCAATAGGGGACCCGCAGGATGCCAAACGCGCCGCTCGTTCCGATAATCACCCCGAAGTTATTGATGCCGGTGGGAGTAGTAGGACCAGCTCCCGGAAAATCAAACGAGGTGAGCACACCGTTCACGTTCTGAACGAAACCGTGTTGGCCTCCTCCATTCGGCAAATCGTAGAAGCCGGTAACGGCGCCTAGTTCGCTGAGCCCCATTATCTCCGCGCCCGTCACGGTGGCTCCCGGGGGAGTAATCGTGGTGAATGTGCCCTGCGGGCTTTCCAGGAAATTCTGTGACTCATCACGCGCGTTCTGGAAGAACCCCGCGAGGCCGCCGAACGCATCAATGAAGAGAGCGTAGGTCCCGTTGGACGAGGATCCCGGAGCGTTGAAATGGGTGATCACTCCCGCTGGGGAACGCACAAAGCCCACGATGAGGATTTGCGGGGGCGGAGGGAAAACAGGGGGTCCCGGGGGAATCACTGGCCCCGTAAATCCGGTGATGGCGCCAAACAGGTTGATACCTTTTGCCTGGCACTCATTCATTGGCTCGAACACGGTGATGGTTCCTTGAGGAGAACGCACAAAACACTCGGACCCATTGGAGGTGAAGGAATATCCCACGATCGCGCCGAAGACGTTGATGCCAGTGAGTCTGGTGCCGGTGCTGCCGGCTGCGTCGATACGGGCAAAGGTTCCATTCGGCCGACGCAGAAAACCGTGGGTCACATTACTTGAGTCTACATAGTTCCCGACGATCATCCCGTCGTCGTTGATCGCGGCAGGACTCGTCCCAGTGCCCCGGGGAACATCGAAGGAAGTAATCCTGCCAAACGCCTCACGTAAGAACCCGTGGGTCCCTTTGGCATCGGTATAGGTTCCGGTAACGGTCGAGAAGTTGTTGATGGCTGCGGGAGAAGTTTGCAGGCTCCCCGGCACCTCGAAGGAAATGTAGAAGGCCCGGCTATCCTGGGCAGAGACCGAGGCAGCGCAAAACAACAGGCCAAGTATGCATGGCACGGAAATTTTCCGAACTACTGTAGAGGTCACGGATCTACTCCATTTCTGCTCACGCCGCCGCGCAAAAACGTGGCGGCGGGCGACGGAACTCTAACACGAAGGCCGCGCTTCTGTCTGTAAAGTTGTTAGTCAGGAGATCGTTGCTTCCTAAGTCCATGAAACCAGAGAGGTAGCGTAACTTAACCACCAGTTAGCATCTCTTAAAAGGGATGCGGTCCCCCTATTACTCTCGACGGCGGGTGATCAGCGAGAGATCGTAACCTTCATATGTGCTGCCGGGTAGGCCCACGCAGCGCCAGCCCGGAGTAATTATGAACGTGTTGCCGCCGTCAGCCCACCAGTCCTACCATGCACTGCGATTCAGGCTTTGGGCACTGATGCGATAGTGAACTGGGAAGCTTCTCAACGGGCGGCGCTAACTATGGAACCGGCTTCAGTAACACTGGATGCCTAGAACTGGTCTCATAAATAGACAAATTTCGGAGAGGCCGCGCATGAGACCCGCCCTCGAAGCGAGGCTCAGGGTCCAACCAGAAGCCGCGGACCCATATATGAGACAAGTTCTAATATCGCGGGGTCTAACTTGCACCTATACCGACCAATAAATGCTATCTAAGGATGTAAGGGGATGTAAGTTATTGTTTATAAATGGTTGGTGCGAAAGGGGGGACTCGAACCATGAAAAACGTCCCACCCTGTTGATTCAATAACTTCCAATTTTTCAATCACTTCCGAAATCGATGCTTACCCGCAGGGCGCGCCAATACAGGCGTAACGGGGTTGTAACGGCGATCAGAACGGTATCATGG
>JBARKD010000259.1:0-3351 GCA_049800615.1 Acidobacteriaceae bacterium
CTCATACGCAATGGTCAGGCTGTAATTCAGCACCAGGTGAAGGGGGCGGTCGCCGAAATTACGCAGTTGCCTCATCCCGGCTACGGAAAGCGTGAGGATTACCAACACCATGAGGGCGGTATGCCACCACGGCGCCAAAAGGCCACCGTGTTCATGCTCTTGCCGTTGGCCGGAAGGCGCGGGTGGCCTTGCCGGCGTGTTATCGTGTTCCGTTGTTTCGAGATCCAAAGGTTGAGGCCATCCATTATGGAAGATATCGTCATTGTCGCCGGAGTGCGCACCGCGGTTGGGAAATTTCAGGGCGCGCTTTCCGGTTTTTCTGCTGTGCAGCTCGGTGCACTGGTCGTGCGTGAAGCTATCGATCGCGCGCGCCTCGCTCCCGATCAGGTCGACGAGTGCATCATGGGCAATGTCATCTCCGCCGGTCTGGGGCAAAATCCGGCGCGTCAGGCCGCCATCCACGGCGGCCTTTCTCCCTCGGTCAGCGCCATGACCATCAACAAAGTCTGCGGCTCGGGTCTAAAAGCCGTAGCTTTGGCCGCGCAAGCGATCCAAACCGGGAATGCGGAAGTTGTTGTCGCCGGGGGAATGGAATCGATGACCAACGCGCCCTACCTTTTGCCCCAGGGCCGCAACGGTTTCCGCATGGGCAATGCAACGGTCATTGATTCGATGATTCACGACGGGCTCTGGGAAATCTACAACGGTTACCACATGGGCGTAACCGGCGAGCACGTCGCTGAGAAGCATGGCTTCACACGCGAGGAGCAGGATCAGTATGCGCTCAACTCCCACCGCAAGGCCGCGGCCGCCCAGTGCGCGGGCTATCTGCACTCGCAGATTCTGCCTATTGAAATTCCTGCCAGAAAAAAGGGTGAAGCGCCCACCATCTTCGATCATGACGAATCGGTAAGGCCGGACACCTCCATCGAGGCCCTGCGCGCTCTCAAACCAGCCTTCAAAAAAGACGGAACCGTCACTGCGGGAAACGCACCCGGGGTAAATGATGGCGCCGCGGCCGTTGTCGTGATGTCCGCAGGCAAAGCTAAATCCCTCGGCCTTTCCCCCATGGTCCACATCCGCGCCCAAGCCACGAGTGGAATCGATCCAAAATGGGTCATGCTCGCCCCCGTTTTGGGAATACAGCGCGTATTGGCCAAAGCAGCCTGGTCCAAAGAGGATCCGGATCTTTATGAGTTGAACGAGGCATTCTCTGTGCAGGCGCTTGGAGTCATCAAGGAAGTTGGTCTGGACCCGGCAAGGGTGAATGTGAACGGCGGAGCGGTAGCCATCGGACATCCGATCGGGGCCAGCGGAGCGCGCGTCCTGGTGGCGCTCATTTACGAAATGATCCGTCGCGATGCACATCGTGGAGTCGCTGCGCTTTGTCTTGGCGGCGGCAACTCCGTCGCCATGGCGGTGGAACGCCAGGGCTGAAGTGTCTGATTGCTCGCAGATCGGTATCAGAGCAACGGAACCCTCGTCCCGGCAAACAGTTGGGTGAAGTCATCACGAATCATGAAGCACGCCTTAGAATCCTGATGGAAAGCTCCGGCCCCGTTTGGCGCGCCTTCCCGCCCCATCGGCCTCGCATCACGATCTGAGGCCGGCAGCGCCGGAACCCCCTCTTGCTATACTCGCGGCACTCCATGCTCTTCAAGGCGCTCAGTGCGGCGGTCTATGGAATCGATGCCCACATCATCGACGTGGAAGTCGACTATTCCGGCATCAAGACGATGGAGGACCGCTTTCACACCGTAGGGCTGCCTGACGCTGCGGTTCGTGAAAGCCGCGACCGCGTGCGCTCCGCCATCAAGAACTCCGGCTACGACATTCCGCCCACGCAAATCACTATCAATCTGGCGCCTGCCGATTTGAAAAAAGAAGGCTCAGGTTTTGACCTGCCAATGGCTATCGGCATTCTTGGCGCCTACGGTGCGTTGCAACGAAAAGATCTCGACCAATACCTGCTGGTGGGGGAACTCGGATTGGATGGCATGCTGCGCGCGGTTCCCGGCGTGCTGCCCATCGCCGTCGCTGCCCGAGCCAGAGGAATTGCCAATCTCGTCGTTCCTGAGTGCAACGCCGCCGAGGCCGCCGTGGTCGAGGGCATTAACGTTTTCCCCGTCCGCAGCTTGATCCAGGTCCGCGAGTTGCTCAATGGCGACGGTCTTCTTACCCAACCCTTTCGCGTGAACTTGCAGCAACTTCTCGGCGAGCAGCACGTGTTCGCGCTCGACTTCAAAGATGTCCGCGGGCAGCACATGGCCAAACGCGCTTTGGAGGTTGCAGCCGCCGGCGGTCACAATATCCTGATGATCGGTGCGCCCGGCTCGGGCAAGACTATGCTAGCTAAGCGGCTGCCCTCGATCCTTGCTCCTCTGCGCTTGGAAGAGGCACTGGAGACCACCAAAATTCACTCCGTGGCCGGCATCCTCGATCCCGATGCGGGCTTGGTGAAACAACGTCCTTTTCGTTCCCCGCACCATTCCATCTCCGACGCAGGACTGATTGGCGGTGGTTCCATTCCGCGGCCCGGTGAAGTTTCGCTCGCCCATAATGGCGTGTTGTTCCTGGACGAATTGCCGGAATTTCCGCGCAACGTTTTGGAGGTGATGCGGCAACCCCTCGAGGACGGCACCGTCACCATCTCCCGCGCTGCCATGTCGCTCAGTTTTCCCGCTCGTTTCATGCTGGCGGCGGCGATGAATCCTTGCCCCTGCGGTTACTTCAACGACAAATCGCATGAATGTCTTTGCACGCCGCCCATGATCCAGCGTTATATCTCAAAAATTTCCGGCCCCCTGCTCGATCGCATTGATATCCATATCGAAGTTCCCGCTGTGCAATATCGCGAGCTGCGCGCGGGCGTTGCCAGTGAGGGCTCGACGGAAATCCGCGCCCGTGTGCTGGCCGCGAGGGAGCGGCAGCACGAGCGTTTCGTCAACGATCGCATTTTCACCAATGCGCAGATGAGCACCCGCCAGATTCGGAATTATTGTGAGCTGTCGACGGAAGCAGAGCGGCTGCTGGAGCGAGCCATGCAACAACAAGGGTTGAGCGCGCGCGCCCACGATCGGATCCTGAAGGTCGCCCGTACCATCGCCGACCTGGACGGACAGGCGGACATCACCGTCGGTCACATCGCCGAAGCGATCCAGTACCGCACCCTCGATCGCAGTTACTGGAGTTAAGGTTGCTAGTGTAGTGCCTGCGTGCGAACCGATAGTTCCATAAAGATCTATCGCCGGTTCAGTAAACTGCAGATCCCTCCACTTCGCTACCCCGGATTTCCCGTTGAGGTTAGCGGCGTTGGCGAGCTTCATGCGCCTTTCTTTAAGGAAAGGCGCA
>JBARKD010000260.1:0-8272 GCA_049800615.1 Acidobacteriaceae bacterium
TCGATCGGCGGATCTTTTACGTCACTCCGGATGCGCGCCTCTTTTCGCTGAACGCCGCGAATGGCACGCCCTGCAAGAGTTTCGGCGTCAATGGCTCCATCGATCTTCGTCGGGGAGTCGCAACAGCGTGGCCGAAGTTGAAATATGACTTGACGTCACCCCCAGTGGTCTACAGGAACCTGATCATCATAGGATCTGAGGTGCAGGAGCATCCTTCGAAGGGCCCCAGCGGAGCGGCGAGGGCATTCGACGCGCGAACGGGCAAGCTGGCCTGGCAATTTGATACGGTACCCAAGCCTGGCGTAACCGGGAACGAGACATGGGCCCGCGATTCCTGGAAAGACCGCTCGGGAACCAATGCGTGGGGCCCACTCAGCGTCGATCTCCGGAATGGCCTTGTTTTTCTGCCCGTAGGATCACCGACCTACGACTTTTACGGAGCGGATCGCAAGGGCAAGAATCTCTTTGGAAATTCTCTGGTCGCCCTCAACGCGCAGACGGGAAAACTGTTCTGGTACTACCAGATCATTCATCATGATCTATGGGACTATGACCCCTCCGGTCAACCAGTCCTCATGACGGTGCATCGAGAAGGACGCGAGATTCCCGCCGTCGCAGAGGCAACCAAGACCGGTTTTGTATTCATCTTCAATCGGCTTACCGGCAAGCCGATTTTTCCGATTGAAGAGCGGCCGGTCCCGAAGAGCCAGGTCCCGGGAGAGGAAAGCTGGCCGACTCAACCCTTTCCTGTAGCACCGCCGCCCTTGGTGAGATCTTCGATTACGCGAGAGGACATCTCGACTATCACGCCGGAGTCGCATAAGGAGTGCCTCGACAAATTCGGATCGGCGCTGCCTTCGCGCCTTTTCGACCCGTGGCGTACCACGCTTACGCTCGCATTCCCCGGCACGCTCGGCGGAGCCAACTGGTCTGGCGCTTCATTCGATCCAGCCTCCCACTATTTATTTGTCAATCTGAGCGAGCTGGGCACAGTCGGAGAGATCAAGGCGCAGCCTCCCGGGTCGCCGGAACAGTATCTGTGGGACAGTCCGTGGGGTACCTACGCCCGTTTCTGGGATAGCAAACATTATCCATGCCAGCAGCCGCCCTGGGGCACATTGAATGCCGTCAATCTGGATACCGGGAAGGTTGTCTGGAAGGTCCCGCTGGGCGTCGTCGACGATCTGGAATCGAAGGGGGTTCCCAAGACCGGCCTTTATAACCTCGGGGGCTCGATCGTAACCGCTGGAGGACTGGTCTTCATCGCCGCTTCCTCCGACCGGCGGTTCCGTGCCTTCGATGCACAGACGGGTAAAGAGCTATGGGTTACCCGGCTCGAGTCAAACGGGCATGCGACCCCGCTGACCTACCTTGGAAGCAACAGCAAACGCCAATTCGTTGTGCTTGCAGTAGGTCCCGGTGGAAACATCGAAGGTGGCGGTCCGGGTCCGGCTGCATTGGTAGCCTACGCTCTCTATCCCAAAGGTCGCACAAGCCCGGCGCAGGCAAAGTTGCTGACCGAGGGGGCTGGAGTTGCAGCCGCATCGGGAAGCGAGCCTCCGGCGACCGGCGCCTCGTTCCCCGCGCCCGCACAGCCGATCTCATTCAGCCATCGTCGCCATGCCGCCGCGGGGATGGGATGCGAGCAGTGTCATCTTCTCTCGTCAAACGGCAAGGATTTCGCGCTGCCGAACGTCAAAGAATGCATGAGCTGTCATCGCACGGTGAAGCAGGACGATCCGGCGATCCAAAAACTGTCCACGTTTGCAAAGGCAGCAGAGCCGATAGCTTGGGTTCGAATTTACACGCTGCCGGGCTTTGTCTTCTTCAATCACCAAACGCACCAGAATGCAAAAGTAGGCTGCGCAATATGCCACGGCCCGGTGGCGGACCGGGATGCCCTCCGGCAGGAGAAGGACATGTCAATGGCCTCCTGCGTCAACTGTCATCGCCTCCGCAAGGCGCCCACCGCCTGTGGCGCCTGTCATAGTGTCGGATACTAAATCACGACCATAGAGACGATCGATCGCGTGAATCGCCGAACCGTTCTGAAGGGAATTGCCGCCTCTTGACCGCCGGGATCCAGTCTGGCGCCCAAGATCCTCACGAGTTAGTGCGTCACACAGATGGGCGTTTAACCGTTTTTGAAGGGTACGGGCTTTTAGCCCGTACGTTAATCCAACAAAATCAACTGGGCTTTACAGGCGGCGGAAAAACGCGGTTTTTGTATCAGGGCCCGACTTCAGTCGGGCCGTAAATGATTCAGAATACGTCGGGCTTTAGCCCCTGCTTCACGTCTCTCTTGCTCGATCCCGATTTTTTCCGCAGACTCTTTAGCCCCTGAGGGAATGCCGTCTGGCCAACCCTCAACTTTCAGGCAGCGGACTTTACGCTTCTGTTACTCGCGGACGGCCGCCGTTCGCCCAGCTTGCACAACGCGGCGCGGCACTTCGGTAGACTTCGGACGGGGCGGGACAGACGGTGCGCCGGCATAGAGGTCATTCAGGATTCTTTCCGCCATCAGCCTGGAAGCGCCCAACGCACAGGCCTCTCCTCCAAGCGGGGAAGCGAGTAGCTGCGCTTCATTCGCCGATTTTTCCAACGAACGCTGCTTGATGATCCGACTCAAGGGATCGCTCAGAAGCTGCGGGACCGAGCGAAAAAGGGCTCCTCCGAAGATCATGACCTTGGGATTCAGAAGATTGACGAGATCCGCCAGCCCGATGCCGATATAGGAGCCCGCCTTCTGTAGGACTCTGAATGCCAGGCTGTCATTTTCCTTAACCGCCTGGGCGATGATCTCGATACTCACTTTCTTCAGATCGCCTTCCACCAGATCCCGTATCTTGGAATCGATGCCCTGTTCGATCGCGGCGCGAACATTCTGAATGATTGCGGCGCAGGACGCGACCGTTTCCAGGCAGCCGTTGTTTCCGCACGAGCAGAGCGGGCCATTTTCATCGACGGTGATATGTCCGAACTCACCGGCGCTTCCACCGGCGCCGCGATAGAGCTTTCCGTCCAAAAAGATTCCCGCGCCGATCCCCATTCCGACGTCGATATATATAAAGTTACTTAGCTCCTTGCCCAAGCCGAAGGTTTTCTCCGCCGTGGCGGTGGTGCGCACGCTGTCTTCAAGGAGGCAGGGAACCTTGAATTCTTTTTGAAAGAGATCTTTCAGGGGCACGTTCTTCCATTCCGCCATCTGTCCCGGGCGGGGATAACAAAGTACCATGCCGGCTTCGCTGTCGATGACTCCAGAATGGGCAATGCCGATTCCTCTGATCGCATCCCGCGACAAGCGGGACGCGCGCATGGCCTCGTGGACAGCCTGGAAGGTTCTTTCGAGAACGCGCTTACGCCCCTCCCACATCGCGGTTTGACTCTGCGACTTATAGACGATTTTCCCGTTGATGTCTGTGAGGAGAATGCGCTGATAAAAGGAGCCGATGTCCACTCCGACGAGGTACGCGGCGTCCCCGCGGATTTCCAGAGGAACGGGTCTGCGTCCGAGTTGAGAGCGCACCGGCTCCGACTCGACGACAAGATCCTTCGTCATCAGACGCTGGACGATGGTAGTGATCGATGCCGGGCTGAGGTTGGTCTGACCGGCCAGTTCCAGACGAGAAGAATTGACCCCGGAATGTATCAGATGAAGAATACCGAGCTCTTTTTGCTCAAGCTTATCGAGTACCTCCACCCGACGAGCATACGAGGGTTTTGCCGCTGCGTTTTTCGTCCGGCTGGCGATTTTTCTTACCCGCGTGCCCATCTTCCTCCTTGCCGTCCTGATTCCAGTATCAGCTTCGCCGTTTGCGGCCCCGCGGGCGCTACCAAAGCGCCGGCTGTGGGCAAAAAGGCAGTCCCGTGGGAGCACATTGTTCTACGGCATACGAATCTTTTTCATTGCACTTGTTTTTGAATCTAAAATATATCATGTTGGCAATGCCCTAATACCCAGTATTTAATTGACAGAAGGAAATAATTTTGAAATTATGTCTCGATCCATTCCAATGGGAGCCGAGTCAAGAGACGTACACGGAGACCCTATCCCTGCAGGATAAGAAGCGTCCATCACTGTGCCCCCTGTCTCGCTTCCCGCTCGGCGGCTTCTCCCGCAAAAGAGACGCTACGTTGCATTTGAATCAACAACTGCCGGAGAGTCTATGTGATGCCATGCAATCGGCATAGCGCAAGGATCGCTGTCCGCAGGTCCGCCGCCCTCTTGGGTAAGCGATCGATATCCGTAACCATGTTGGTGACGATTATTATCCTGATCGGGCTCCCGGCGGAGGAGACTTCGCAGGATCCGCTGATTGGCTGGATGAACGGGATCGCGCAGCAGCAACTCGACCAACGGGCCGCAAAAATTCGCGCCATCACAACAGTCGCCCAGGCGCAGGCGAGGAAACAGTTGGTTCGCGCCACGCTTCTGGAAGATCTGGGAGGGCTGCCCGACTACCATGGCCCGCTCCATGCCAGAGTCCTGGGCCAGATCCATAATGACAACTTCACCGTCGAGAAGGTGATCTACGAGAGCCTTCCCGGCTTTTACATCACCGCGAACCTCTATCGTCCCAATCGCCCGGGCCGCTATCCCGGAGTCCTCATGCAGGCGGGGCACACCCAGGAAGGGAAGCCCGAGAATCAACGGCTGGCCGCCAATCTGGCACTGAAGGGATTTGTCGTTCTCTGCTTCGATCCCATCGGCCAAGGCGAGCGCGTGCAGACATACAGCCGTCAACTGGAGGCGCCCTTGGCCGGCTGGTCAGTGCCTGAGCATATCGAGATGGGGGCGCAGGCGCTATTGATCGGCCAGGGGCTGGCGCGCTACTTCATTTGGGATGCAATGCGGTCGCTCGACTATCTTGCGAGCCGTCCGGAGGTCGACGCCACGCGTTTGGGAGCGGCCGGGTGCTCGGGCGGAGGCGCATTGACCACCTTCACCGGCGGCCTCGACCCGCGGCTCAAGGTTGTCGTTCCCGCGTGTTATCCGAGTTCGTTTCGCTTACTGTTCTCAACCATGGGTCCGGATGCGGAGATGACCTTCCCCAATTTTCTGGCCAGCGGACTGGATACGGCTGACTTTGTAGAGCAATCTGCTCCGACGCCATGGCTGCTCGAGGCAACCGAAACCGATCAGTATCACTTTAGCCATGAGGGCGTGCGCCTCGTTTATGAAGAAGCCCGAGAATGGTATACCCTCTATCGCGCCCAGGAAAATATCGGCTATCTGATGGGTCCTGGTTCCCATGGTCTGCCGTTGGTTAGCCGGGAAGCAATCTATCAATGGATGATTCGCTATCTGAAAGATGGTCAGGGAGACTACCACGAGCAACCGGTCACGATGTACACCAATCACGAGTTGCAGGTGACGGCGAGTGGCAATGTAGAGAACGAGCCAGGCAGCCGAAAGCTCTATCAGATCCTCCGTGCCGATCTCCACGCGCGGGAAAGCCGCAAGACGATTCCGGACCTCTCGACCGAATTGAAGAATCTGAAAATTCCCACGGATAAATCTGCGCCTGCGGTAAAGGTGCTGCAAGAGACGAGCGATACTGGTATTCGGCAGCAGCAAATCCGGTTTGAGAGCGATCCTGGCATCTGGCTCAATGCCACCCTCTATCTGCCCTCCGCATCCCAAAAAAGGCCGGCGGTTTTGATGGTAAAGGGGAATGAGTTCTCCTTTGTCACGCCGCAGGCGACCATAGCCGGCAAGCTGGCGAAACAGGGGCAGGTTGTGCTTGAGATGGAGCCGCGCACTGTGCCGGTGCGAGTGAACGAAGGCCCCTACTCCGGCGATTGGGAAACCAATGCTCAGGCCAATATGATCGGCCAGAATCTGCCTGCGCTACGAGCTCATGACATTCTGCGTGGCGTTGACCTGCTCCAGGCGCGCTCGGATGTGGATCCGGGTGCGATTCGGGGCATCGCGCGCGGCGTCAAAGGTTTCTGGCTTCTGCTGGCGGCTGCGACCGATTCTCGTATCCAAGGAATCTGGCTGGATCGGACGCCACCCAGCTTGCGTTCTGCGCTCGATAACTCGGTCGCCGCGGACTTGTGGGATGCGGCCATCCCCGGCTTTGTGCTCCACTGGGACCTCGACGATCTGGTGAAGGCGATGGAATCCCGCCGGGTTTTGTGGACCGATCCGACGAGCTGGATACGCACCGTCGTCTTTGCCGGGCCATCGTTTCGCTACCGCTTTGTTCCCGGCGACATTACAGACATGATGGAAGTTCAAGACGACGCGTTTATCCGTGAGCTGCTGCACTGAACTTGCCGGATTTGATGACAATGCCGATCGATACCGAAGAGCAATTGGAGGACAGGCTATCGCATCCGACGGCGGCCGATGTGGAAGCGATGCGCGCACTCCAGGGAGACGTGATCGTTCTCGGCGCCGGCGGAAAGATGGGACCGAGCCTTGTCCGTCGGATGCAGCGGGCGAGCGTCCAAAGCGGTGTGAAGCGCAGGATCATTGCCGTGGCCCGCTTTTCGGATAGGACTTTGCCGGCGCAGCTTGAGGCATCCGGAATCGAGACCATTGCCAGTGACCTGATGGAAGACGGCGCCCTAAACCGGCTGCCCGACGTGCCCAATGTAATTTACATGGCTGCGCGAAAATTCGGAACCTCAGGGGCCGAGCATCTGACTTGGGCGATGAATACGCAGCTTCCTGGGCTTGTGGCCAGCCGCTATCGGCACTCCCGTATCGTCTGCTTCTCCAGCGGTAACGTCTATCCTCTGCTGCCCCTTCACCTCGGTGGGGCAACCGAAGACACTCCTGTGGCGCCGGTGGGAGAGTACGCCCAGTCGGTTCTCGGGCGAGAGCGCATCTTTGAGCATGCGTCGCACCGCTGGGGAACTCCGGTCGTGCTTCTGCGGCTCAATTACGCTATCGATCTGCGTTATGGAGTGCTGGTCGATATCGGTCAGAAAGTCTATCGGCGCGAGCCCGTCGATGTGGGCATGCCGGCGGCAAACATAATCTGGCAGGGAGACGCGAACTCAGTCTGCATTCACTGTTTTTCTCATTGCCAGTCGCCACCGTTCGTCCTGAATCTGACCGGGCCCGAGACCCTCAGCACACGCTGGATCGCACAGGAGTTCGGCCGTCGCTTCCAGTGCGAGCCGGTCTTTACCGGAGAGGAGGGCGGCTCCGCCTTGCTCAGCAACGCAAGCAAGCAGCATCGTCTCTTCGGCTACCCCACAGTCACTCCAAGAGAGATGATCGATTGGGTGGCGCATTGGATTGGGAGCGGAAACCGCTTGCTAGGCAAGCCCACACATTTTCAAATGCGGGACGGCAAGTTCTGATGACAGTACGGGAGAAACTGAAGCGCGGGCTGGTGATTCCGGCGCATCCTCTGGCCCTCACTGCAGCGAGAAAATTGGATCAGCGCCGTCAGCTCGCACTCACTCGCTACTACCGCGCGGCCGGAGCGGGAGGCGTTGCCGTCGGCGTGCACACGACCCAGTTCGCGATCCGCAAATGTGGACTGCTTGAGCCGGTTCTTACGCTTGCTGCCGAGGCGCTCCAAGGCAGCGAGATGGTGAAAATAGCCGGTGTATGCGGGGCGCAGCCAGCCGCCGCCGCGGAGGCGGAGCTGGCTTGTTCTCTCGGTTACGACGCTGTGCTGCTCAGGATGGATCGTGATCTCCCCCTATCAGAGGCCGCGCATTTGGACCGTGTTCGATTCATCGCCTCGATCCTGCCTGTGGTTGGCTTCTATCTTCAGCCTTCCGCCGGCGGCCGGCTTTTTTCCTACCCATTCTGGCGCGAGTTGGCGGAGATAGAAAAGGTAGTGGCGATCAAAATTGCCCCCTTCAACCGCTACCAAACGATCGATGTGGTGCGCGCTGTAGCTGAGGCGGGACGCGGGAATGACGTCGCCCTCTACACGGGCAATGACGACAACATCCTGGTCGACCTTCTTACGGAGTTCTCACTGGGCGGATCCAGGCAGCGCATCGTCGGAGGACTTCTGGGCCATTGGGCGGTATGGACCAAAACTGCCGTCAGTCATCTGGAAACGGCGAAACAGGCCGGTGGCGTGGTGGATAGCAAACTACTAACGCTGGCGCAGCAGATCACCGATGCGAACGCCGCCTTCTTCGATGTCGCTCATAACTTCGCCGGGTGCATTGCGGGAATCCATGAGGTTCTGCGGCGGCAGGGCCTGCTCGAGGGCACTTGGTGCCTCGATCCCGGCGAGAATCTATCCCCCGGGCAGAGTGTGGAGATCGATCGCGTCTATCGCTCCTACCC
>JBARKD010000261.1:0-1545 GCA_049800615.1 Acidobacteriaceae bacterium
TGGTGACGGTCAACGACTACCTGGCCAAACGCGATGCCGAGTGGATGGGCAAGATCTACGAGTTTCTTGGGCTGTCAGTCGGTGTGATTGTGCACGATCTTGACGACGCTCAGCGCCGCGCTGCCTATGGGTCCGACATCACCTACGGCACCAACAACGAGTTCGGTTTCGATTACCTGCGCGACAACATGAAGTTCGATAACGCCGACTGCGTGCAGCGCGGCCACTACTTCGCTATCGTGGACGAAGTCGACTCGATCCTGATCGATGAAGCCCGCACCCCGTTGATTATCAGCGGCCCTACCGACCAGACGACGGATAAGTATGCCCGCGTGAATCGCATTCTGCCCTCGCTCGAACAGGGAGAAGAGATCGAGCGCGGCGAAGAAAAAATTCTCACCGGCGATTATGTGGTCGATGAGAAGCACAAGACCATCAGCGTGACCGATGAGGGGTGGGAGAAGATCGAGCAGTTGCTGGGCATTGGCAATATCGCCGACCCGGAGAACTGGGATCTGAAACACCACGTAGAGATCGCCATCAAAGCGCATTCACTGTACCGGCGCGATGTGCAGTACGTGGTGAAGGATGGCGAAGTCATCATTGTCGACGAATTCACCGGCCGCCTCATGCCCGGGCGCCGCTGGAGTGATGGATTGCACCAGGCGATCGAGGCCAAGGAGCAGGTGAACATTCGCCGCGAAGACCAGACGCTGGCCACCATTACTTTTCAGAACTACTTTCGCCTTTACAAAAAGCTCTCCGGCATGACCGGCACCGCGGAGACGGAGGCCACGGAATTCGAGAATATTTACAAGCTCGAGATCGTGGTCATTCCCACCAACAAGCCCATGCGCCGGCAGGAAAATCCGGACGTGGTGTTTCGTACCGCCAAGGAAAAATACCTCGCCGTAGCCGACGAGATTGCGCGGCTCCACGAAGAGAAGCAACCGGTGCTGGTGGGCACTACGTCGATTGAAAAGTCGGAGCTGCTTTCTTCGATACTGCAACGCAAGGGCGTGAAGCACGTGGTGCTCAACGCCAAATTTCACGAGCGTGAAGCCGAGATTGTGGCTCAGGCCGGGCGGCTCGGCATGGTCACCATTGCCACCAACATGGCCGGCCGCGGTACCGACATTGTCCTTGGGGGCAACGCAGAGTTTGCCGCCAAGCAGGAACTATTGAAGAAGGGCATGGCCCAAACGGTGAACGCCGCCCAGGGCGCAATTAATCCCATGGCTGGGCCCGGCATGGTGCGCTTTTATTACCAGGGACAGGAATTTGAAACCAAACAGGAAACCTGGGACAAGGCGTTTGCCCAGTTTGCCGCGGCCGCTGAGGCCGAACACGATGAGGTGATCGCCGCGGGTGGGCTGCACATCGTGGGCACGGAACGGCACGAGTCCCGGCGCATCGACAACCAGCTCCGAGGACGCGCCGGCCGCCAGGGTGATCCTGGCGCCTCGCGCTTTTATCTTTCGCTCGAAGACGACCTGATGCGCATCTTCGCCAAAGAGTGGGTCTCGAACCTGCTGCAGCGGCTGG
>JBARKD010000262.1:0-1882 GCA_049800615.1 Acidobacteriaceae bacterium
TTCTCGCATGAGGGCTCCGACGAAGCCATTCCCGATCGACTCGTGTTGACCGAGCCGTGGCCATCGACCCCGGCAGAGCAGGTTGGTGGGATACCCAGCCGGCTACGCCGCAACGGGTGGTGTGAACGAGATCCTGTCGAATAGCCTGGGGCAAGTCAATCATCGATGGTGTGCCGCGAGGCTTCTCTCGAGTTCGGCCAATACGTCTGGCTGGATCAACGGCACGTACCCAGACGAAAGGCTTCGTTCTACCACTTCGAGAACCACAGTGTCCGCGTCGATTATGCTTTGCGTAATCTTCGCGGGATCCCCTATTACGTAAACAGCCGTCAGTGTCGACATAAATGGCGCGAACAGCGACCTTGCGTAAGTGTAAAAGGAGTCGCCGAGGATCAGGGTGTGCCCCGGATACAGCGGCGCGGCGGTGGTGCTTGCCTCAGTCGTGACAGGTGTCCCCGCTTGTTTTCTGACGAGTGGTGGTGGGACATTGCCTGGCAACGGGACGCCGTCCGATGAAAGCGTGACTCCTTTGCGCCGTACTGCGATCTGGGGCATGGGCTCCGTTCGCGGCGCGCCGAGCATGACTGTCAGGTCACCCTGCACATCGATCACCGGATCCGCGACAAACGAGGATTCATTCGAAGGGGCGCCTTCGTCTACCCCCGGTATTGCCATGCCTTCAATCAGCCTTCGGCCAAGCGCCGCAAGTATTGACTTCGTCCAAACAGCGGCACCCTGCATATTCCAATGGGTGTTCAGTTTGAGGTACATAGGATGCCGCGCCGCACGCTCAGCTGCGGCTAGAGGCTCCCGTACGTCGACGAATGGCACCTTAGACGCGACGATTTTCTGCCAGAACTCTCTCCGATGCTCCTCACCGCAGTTTTTGAAGGCGAAACTTTCTGGCAGGTTCTGGGTGACCGCCGTGGATTTGTCAGGAATAACGGAAATCACGAGCTTTCGCCCCGATGCTTCAATAGCAGTATGAAGTCGTTTTAGTCCATCTATGACGGCCGGAAGGCCAAGCTTCGGATAGCATGCATACTTGAAGTCGTCGGCAAAGTATAGCCAGCCATCTTTACCCTGGATGACGCGCTGAGCTGCCGAACTGGATGGCCCAACGCCTGCGGAATCGGGAGAAGCGTTTCCAGCGGCCGCAGAGCCGATATCCGAGGTCGTGTGGTTGCCCGAAGGAGGCGGTTCGCCGAAAACGGCTTCGGACAAATCGGTGTCGGCTCGCACAGCTTGCGAGCGCAGGGGAAGGTGATCCACAGCCCAGGCGTTGAATCCTGGAATTACCTGCCAACCGGAGTTCAGCGAAGGCATCCCCGCCAGCGGGCGGTTCTCTATGGGAGCAGCGCGATCACCGAATGTGAATGCGATTGCAGGACCGAAGAAGAACAGGAGCGCCGCAGCAAGTGACAACGCCGGGATACGGGGGCGTCGTCGATGGCGTGTCACCTTCTCGCGTGCGGGCTGAATGTTGTCTTTGCTGTCTTCCACTTCACACGCTGGCCCGTCGCCAAGGTGATCCTCGGTCGGTGACGGTGGTGACATGCGATCTCCAGATCAGAACTGAAAGTATAGGAAAGGACTGAAGGTGCCCGCTGCTACTGAGATAGCGGCATAGGGAGTCGCGACGAACAGTACCGCGAAGCGAAACACAGAGGCAGGTTGATAATCAAATCTTTCGATCAATCGGCCCATCACCAGCTTCGAAGGCATTACAAATACCAGTAATGCTGCCAGTAACACAATCATTCTCTGATCGGTTTGAACGGCTACCAAGGCATCGGGAGCCGGACCAAAGGTTGGGACGCACATCGCCTTCAGGTAAGACATCGCGTGACCCAAGCTAGAACAGCGGAAGAACACCCAGCCG
>JBARKD010000263.1:0-10803 GCA_049800615.1 Acidobacteriaceae bacterium
GCTCAGGGTCCAACCAGAAGCCCCAGACCCATATATGAGACAAGTTCAGTGAACTTGCCAAACGTCATCACGGAAGCGCAGATCGCAAACCTGGTCGAGCGGTTTTATACAAAAGTTCGAGTAGACCCGGAGATAGGTCCGATCTTCAATGAGGCTATACATAACTGGGACGCCCACCTGGCTCTGCTAAAAGATTTTTGGAGCACCGTCTTACTGACAACAGGGCGTTACAAGGGAAATCCACTTCTGGCCCATTTCACGCTACCCGTGGAGGAGAGGCACTTTGCCCGGTGGCTGACGCTGTTTTCAGAGACGGCGAACGAGGAAATGCCTGCCTCTCAGGCTGCGATCGTCGCGCGCAAAGCTGAGCAAATTGCCATGAACATGAAGCGCGTCCTCGCATCGCGAGGATGAAGCGCGTCACATCGAACGCAGCACATCGACCGGATCCCCGGAGGCGGCGCGCATGGCGGGCAGTGCGGAAGCCAAAATGGCAATCAACATCATGACCAGGGCGCTTCCGATATAGATCCAGGGATCCGTCGGGCTCACATCAAACAGAAATGACCGGAGCACATGGGAGATGGCCAGAGAACCGATGATACCGAGACCACATCCGACCAACGCCAGCATAGCGCCGGAGCGCAGAACCAGGCGCGCGATCTGCTTCCGCTGCGCGCCGAGGGCCATGCGAATGGCAATCTCCTGGGTGCGCAAGGACGCGGAAAATGCGATCACCGCGTAGATGCCCGTCATGGCCAGCGCTAATGCAGCCAGGGCAAAGGCTCCAATCCATTCGGTCATGAAGGTTCGCGGCGCCTCGGTCGTGGCCAGCACGTCGCCCATCGACCGCACCTGATTGAGCGCAAGCAGAGGGTCGATCTCAGCGACGGAGGCACGCAAAACCCCGGCCATTTGCTCCGGGGGAAGGGCGGCCCGCAGCACGATGAACCCGCCCGCGGGGACGGCACGCGGGGGCGCCGATTCATTCAAAATTTCAGGTTGCACGGCAGGCACATACCACTGATCGTTGCTCTTTCCATCTCGCGGACCGATACGAGTGTTGGCCACCACGCCCACAACGGTCGCCCAGGGCAGCTGCCGATTCGGATTGCCGGCGTGCATGCGTTTGCCGATCGGATTTTGTCCGGGCCAGGAGTGCTGCGCCATCGACTGGCTGACAATGATGACCGCGGGAGCACCGGCACGG
The DNA here is from genome assembly GCA_049800615.1 of Acidobacteriaceae bacterium. Taxonomy (GTDB): domain Bacteria; phylum Acidobacteriota; class Terriglobia; order Terriglobales; family Acidobacteriaceae; genus PALSA-350. The sequence goes on from JBARKD010000263.1 coordinate 1,211, forward strand.
TCACTCTCTGTGAACAAGCGCCCGGACAGAAGAGGGATTCCCAGCGCCTCAAAGTAATTTCCATAAACCGGGACGAAACCAGCGAATTTCAGTTTCCACCCCTGCGAGCGCTCGCCTTCGAGGGTATAACCGGCCATGCCGGCGAAATTGGACGAGGGCAGGGATATACCGATGCCCACGGCCAGCACTCCCGGTTTGCTCGAGAGCTCCTGGGTGACGGCTTTATTAAATGTCTCGATTGCGGCATTGGCGGGGTACTGCGCTGATGGCAATTGATAGCCGGCCACGAGCACATGCTCGGGGCGAAAACCCGGATCTATCGCCAGCATCTTCTGGTAGCTGCGGAGAAACGCGAAAGAGGCGGTCAACAAGACCAAGGCCACGGCTATCTCGGCCATCGCCAACGCGGAACGAATTCGGCCATGCGTGGCAGCGCCCGTGCCGGTTCTGGCACTCTCTTTGAGACTCACCACCAGATTGGTGCGCGAAACAACAAACGCGGGGGCGAGGCTGCATAGGAGCCCGGTCAGCAGAGCGGCGCCCAATGCGAACACGGTCGCCCCTGCATCCACGGCGACAGAATCCATGCGCGGCAGAGTGTCCGGCAGGAAGTGCGATACAGAGCGCACTCCCGCGCCGGCTAAAGCGAGACCGAGGAGGCCACCAGCCAAACTCAGGATCCAGCCTTCGGCGAGCATCTCCCACAAGATCGCTGCGCGACTCGCGCCCAGGGCGAGCCTGACCGCATGATCGCGATGGCGACGAATGGCCCGCAGCAGCATAAGAATGGCGACATTGGCGCAGGCAATCGACAGTACGACCAGTACGGCGGCAAAGAGCGCCCAAAGCAGGGGCCTGGTGTCTCCAACGACTTCATCGGTCAGCAGCCTGACATCGCCGCGAATATGAATTTTTGACAGGTTGGCGGGAAAGTCACGCATGATCTGTTCCGCGACGCGGCCGACATCCTGCCCCGCCTGCTGCACGCTGACGCCTGGTTTCAACCGTCCCACCATTTGAAATCCCCAAACGCCAGCGGACTGGCCCGAGAGTTCCTGCGGAGTCAGGCTGAGAGGCACCCAAAGTTGAGCCTGATCCAGCCGGCCGGCTTGCACGGGAAATTCAAAATCGCGCGGCATAACGCCGATGACGGTGTATCCCGATCGATTCAATTCGATGGACGAACCGAGGATGTGCGGATCGCGATGATAGCGATGCGTCCACATGCCATAACTGATGACGGCAACCGGTGCGCGGCTATCCTCTTCCTGCCGGGTGAAGACGCGCCCCAGAAGGGGCGGCACGTCAAGGGTGGGAAACACGCCTGCGGTCAGGCGCGCAGCGGCAACTTGCTCAGGAAACCCAGGACCGGCCAGCTCAAAACTCGTGCCCGCGAAACCTCCCAGCGAGGAAAAAGCAGTAGTGGCCACGGAATAGGCTCGAACACCTCGCGCCGTGGTGCCGATTCCCGGGTTTTCCCCAACGTGTTCCCCCAACTGAACCAAGCGTCCGGAATCGTGGAAAGGCAGGGGGCGGAGCAAGATTCCCTCCACGAGCGAGAAAATCGTTGCCGACGCGCCAATGCCGAATGCCAGCATAAGCACCACAGTGACTGAGAACCAAGGCGCTTGTGCGAGCCGCCGGAATGCGTAGCGAAGTTCGGTTGGGAGTGAGCCCATGTTGAGTCCTCTCTGGTTTGCCGACTCCCGGCATACTCATCCGGCGATCGAGTCACGATCCGTATCTTCGTTCAGAATACTTCCGTCGAAAAGACGGCGGCAATCAGCCAACGACTGTTGCCCCCATGGGCCCAGCTAAGCCGTGCCTTGGTAGAAGGCGCATGGATGGCCGGCGGTGCTCCAAAATTGGCACTACCGGCGCAGATGGATGTCAGCGATGATGGACCGTGGATGAGTGCACACCTAAGACGACGTCGGGCTGTGCTCGCGATGTTGCTGCTGGCATGCGCGACTGCTCTTGTTTCCGCACAGGAAATTCGGCCGGAGCGGCAGAAAATCGGCCTGGTGCTGGAAGGGGGCGGCGCGCTCGGGCTCGCGCACATCGGCGTGCTCCAATGGCTCTATGAACACCACGTGCCGGCAGACATGGTGGCAGGCACCAGCATGGGGGGCCTTGTCGGCGGCTTTTATGCTACGGGCCGCGACCCGGAACAGATTCGGCAACTAATCGAGACGATTGATTGGGATCAGGCACTCAGCGGCCAGCTACCGTTTCGGGACCTTTCCTTTCGCCGGAAGCAAGACGAAGTCCAGTTCCCTACGCGGATCGAATTTGGCCTGCGCAAGGGGGTTCAGCTACCGGCCGGCTTCAATTCAGGACAAGTGGTGAGCTTTATCCTCGACCGGGTTTCGCTCCCCTACTCCGAAATCAAGAGCTTCAATGACCTGCCCACTCCGTTTGCCTGCGTGGCCACGGAACTCAACACCGGCAAGCAGCGAGTTTTTCGCGATGGGTCGCTCGCGCTGGCCATGCGGGCCTCCATGTCGTTGCCGGGGATCTTTACGCCGGTAAAGGTCGGCAACAATATTTACGCAGACGGCGGGTTGTTGAACAACCTGCCCGTGGATGTGGCGCAGAACATGGGCGCGCAGATCACGGTAGCTGTCTACCTGCAGACGGCTTCGTTCAATGCGCAACAGCCGCTTTCTTCCTTCTCTGTTTTGGGGCAGTCACTGAGCGTAATGATCGCCGCGAACGAGCTCAAGAGCATGCAAATGGCGGATGTCCTGATCACTGTCCCGCTGGAGAAGTTCAACTCGCTCGACTATAGCCAGGCGGACAAGATCATTCACGCGGGATACGAAGCGGCGGCAGCCAAGAGCGGAATCCTGAGCAAGCTGGCCGTGGATGATGTGGCGTGGAAGGAATACGTTACGCGGCGCGAACAGCGCACTTTGCACACTCCGGTTCCGCACTTCGTGGAAGTGACCGGCACGAGCCCGGCTTTTGCAGACAGGATCGAGCACAGACTTCAACCCGACATCGGCAAGCCGGTCAACAGCGCCAATTTGCAGGATCAGTTCACCAGAATTGCCGGGACCGGGCGCTTTGCGGCGCTTAGCTACAGCATGATGGAAAAGGCCGGCCAGCAAGGCCTTCTCGTTTCCGTTCAGGAAAAATCGTACTCCCCGCCCATCGTGCGGCCTTTGATCAGCATCGACGGGACAAACTACAACGAAGTGCTATTTAGCGCCGGGGCGCGGATCACGTTTCTGGACTTCGGAACCTTCGGCTCGGAGTTACGAAATGATGTCATCGTTGGATCTATATACAGGCTGGCAACGGAGTTTTATCACCCGCTGTCGCCTACGACGCGATTCTTTGTCGCTCCGCAGGTGCTGCTGGACACAAACAAGTTCTATTACTACTACGACGACCACATCGACTCGCAATATCGAAAGCGCCAATTTGGCGGAGGACTCGATTTCGGATATACATTTGGCTCGACGAGGGAACTTCGGGTCGGCTACCAGGCCGCGTATCAACGATTTTCCCCGGTCATTGGGGATACGATCATCTATCCCGTCCAATCGGGACGAATCGGGGTGACGCGGCTTCGCTACGTGCTAAATCAGACAGACGACCCAGTCGTGCCCATGCGAGGGGAGGCGGTCACCTATCGTGGAGAATGGTGGGATTCGAACACCGGAACCAACAAACCGGTCCCTCTCACAGAACTTCACACGCAATTCTTTTTTCCTCTGAACCAGAAGTCATCCGCGTTCCTGGCAGCCTCGGGAGGAACGACGCTGGGATATGAAAACACCGGAATACCTCCGTTCTCTTTAGGGGGCGGATTACAGCTCTCCGCGTTTGGCGAGAATGAGCTCATCACCAACCAGTACTACCTGTTCCAAACCGGATATATTCGCCGTTTGGCCAAACTGCCGCCATTTCTTGGCGACACCGTCTCGCTGATAGGGGCGTACGAGGTGGGAAAGACTTTCTTCGTGGAAATGGAGCCGAGCGTGCCCATGGACGGCGTTCTGGGCATCGTTGTCAAGACCTTCATTGGCCCGTTCGAGATTGCGGGAACCGCCGGCAACGGCAAGGACCACAAGAAGATCTTCTTTCAATTGGACAGGGTTTTTTGAGATCTGCTTTTCGTTGTCCCTGCTACTTTGCTATCGCTGATTTTCACCCTACGCGAAGAACGCGTGGGGTGGGGCAACCGGCATTTCCCAGGAATTCTATTGTCGAGTCTCGGAGGCTTCCCTGCGCCTCGCTCGTTGCTTAAGCAGGTTTCAGACCGCGTTATCTCACTTAGGCTGAGAGGCAAGCCAGACGCAGGCATCGCGGATGATTGCGGCCTGCATCGCATTGACCTTCATAAAGTAGCGTTTGCCGTTTGCGCCTGGCTGAAAGCTCGTCATGCCATCGGGGGCGACGGTCACATTTCCCGCCGGCGATAGGTCGAAATAGCCGCGATCGGCGCGGAGATCATAAAGCACCGTGGTCAGGTCCCAACTGGGGCGGTCGTACGGCATCTTCATATACGCGCGATATGCCTCGGCGACGGGATTCCCGGCGGGGAAATCGTGCTCGATGCTGGAAGCGGGATAGAGAATCGCCTCTCCGATTTCGAAGCCGCTGATGTAAATCTCTGTGGGCCAATCAGCAAAAAGGCGCTTGGCGGCGGGAACGTCAATCATGATGTTGTACTCGCGTTTTGGATTAGGGCCGAAATTGCCGCCCATGATGGTTAGCTCGTGGACCTTTTTCTTCACCAAATCGAGCCCGCCAAGGGGGCTGTAGCTGTCTGGGGGGGAATCCAGAAGACGGGCGAGGTTAGTGGAAAAGCCTACCTGAATCAGATCGACGACGCCATCCGGCTGCGTTGCCAGAGTTTTCCGCAAGAGCTTCACGGCGTCGGAAACGGCCGCAGGATTCGGACGGCGATGATGGAGCTCGCAAACCTGGCGAACGTAATTTCCGTCGTCCGGAGTTTTACCGTTGTGGACAATGCCGACGGGGATGGACGGCCTGCCGTAATACTCGTCGACCATGCGGACGTATTCCGCGGCCCATGGATTGTCTTTGCTCACCGTCACGGCCAGCAGCTTCACCTCGCCCCGGGAAACAAAGGCGTGGAGCATGGCCAACGCCAGCGCATCGTCGACATCGTTCCCCATATCAGTGTCGAAGATCACGGGAACCGGGGCCGCTGCTTTTGCCGTCGAGGCAGGGACAAGGATCGCCAACGCGATCAGGGCGGTGAGAAAAGACTTCGTCATTGGGACGTCTCCTTGAGAAGAACCATGCGATATAGCTTCAAACGATCCCGGTCGTCCCGGTCAAAGACCGGGTAGTTCGCGACTTCTTCCAGGCGCCAGGCAGAGAGTGAATCCAGGATATCCTGGTCCAAATCGTTCCAGCCCACATACCATCCGGGCTGATAGGCTTTGGTCTTCTCGCCCAGCTCCTGGTTTGTGTAACTGTCATTGATCGAAGGGATGCCGGTCATCAGGGATAACTGGTCGGCGCTGGTGCCCAACAAGAGGGGGTGGTGGGAAGAATCGGCGTCGACGATTGCCTGGATGGATTTGGCGGCGGAGTAGAACTGATACTGGCGGTGAGCGAGAAAGCCGAAGACCTGGGAAGTATCGAGAACAACTGCGACGGCGAGCACGGCTACCAGAAGCCAGGGCAGGACGCGGCTGCGTAGAGCGAGCTCATGCAGCGTCGTGTCCAGGGTCGTGTCCAGGATCGTGTCCAGGGTCAGGTCCAGGGTCAAGACCAGGACCAGGATCATGGGCACAAGCATGACGAGGAAGTATCTGGGGGCATAATCGTCCTGGCGGCGAAAGATAAAGAAGCACTGGGCAGCCACGGCAATCCAGCAGGCGGCAAACAGCGGGTTTCTCCATAGCCGGCGCAGCCAGGCCAACGACAGCACAAACGCAGCCAGTGCGGCCGGATACAAAACACGGTCAATCCACAGGCCGTTCTGCAAGAGCTGCAGGAGAAAGCAGCCTGTTTGCCTCAGGTGCACGTCAGGCATGGCGTTGATCAGGAAGAAGTAGCGATAGTCGGAGGCATAGCGGGAATTGAGGACGAGATAGGAATAGGCGCCCATCACCGCGGCTCCCACGCCAAAGAGCGTAAGCAGCGCACGCGGACTTTTCGTCCACAGCACCCAAGCGACCGCGGGCACCAAGACCAGGGCTGTGGTTTTGGTCAATAACATGATCGGGATCAGAAAGCATAAGGCAATGTTGGGCCATGGGTTTCGCGAGCCCACATAGGAGGCAAGCCATAAGGCAAGAATCCACTCGAAGACGATCACGGTATCGAGGGTTGCCAGCCTGGCGAAGGCAAAAGCAAATGGGCTGGCGGCCAGGAGCAGGGCAGCCGAAGCGGCAGCAAGCTCGCCTCCTCGATAGCGTCGCACCACCCAGAACACCAGGACAACGGTGGCGACGGAAAAAGACACATTCACGGCACGCGCGGCGACGAGACTGATTCCGGTGAAATGAAAGACTACGGCCAGCAGCAAGGGCCATATGGGAACGACAACGGCCGGATTGTAGTCCCCCGGAACTTCCCAGTGACCGAGGAGAAAATGGCGAACGGCGGCGCTGGCCCACCAGCCTTCGTCAGTGAATTTGGCCGAGTCCAGAAGCCAAGGCGAGTGGTTCGGGAAATCCGCACGCAAAAAGAAAAATCTCACCAGGCAAAGAATCAGGGTTAGGAAGAGGAGCGTCCACCGCAGCCAGCGTTTCGCGGTCTTCTGGGAGTCTCTTGCAGAAGAGCTGGTGGAACCTGAGGAGTTCGTATTTCTCTCCCTAAGGCGGAAGTGTCGACGGCACTTGCCCTGCCCTCAGCGGCGAAACAGCTGGGTGGTGATGCTAAATCGACGAGGCTTAAGCCGCACCCTTCAAGGTACATGAGACAGCCGTTGTCTTTACACCCGAGACTGAGGGCAAAATCCTTGTGCGGTCCACTCAGTTCGCCGGGACAGGCACCTCGGCTTCCCCTGCATCCGCTAAGGGAGGCTTGGAGCCACGAACTGCTTGTGGCTGAGCACGGGGTGAACCGCGGAAGCCCGCCGCATAGTGTCACTGACGGCAGCCAGCAAAGACGTGAGCTGACAGTATACGTTCCAGGCCCTTAACAACCCACTCAAGCGATCCGCCAGAGCTTGCGGTGAAGTTCCCTGTATTGGGCAACGATCTCTTCCTGCAATGGATGTTTTCCGTCGCGGACGACGCAGCGTCCGTCCACGAACACGTCGCGAATGGCGGAGCGGTTAAGGGCAAAGACGAGAAGAGGCAGCATATCGTCGCCGGGGTGAGCGGCAATGGAAACGTCGTCCGAATCCACGGTGAAGAAGTCGTTGCTGAGTTGGCCGGGCGACAGGCCGAGGGCCCGAGCGCCATGGATCGTGGCGCAATCGAGAAGCCGCGGCGCAAGGGGCTGGGCATCAATTCCGTCGGGAATTCCGTCGAGAACGGCACGTTGCTGCCGCTCGAGACGCAAATGATATTCGAGCTCCCGCGCATCCTCGAGCGGATCGATTTGCGCCTGGCTGTCAGAACCTAACGCAATGTGGATGCGCTGCTGCATGAGCTGATCGGCAGCCAGGACGCCGTCTCCCAAATTGCGCTCGGTAGTGGGACAGGAACACACAGTAACGCCGGCACGGGCCAGAAGGCCGATTTCTTCCGCCGTGATGTGGATTGCGTGCACCGCGGTGAAGTCGGTCGCCAAGAGACCTTCCCTGCCCAACAGCGCTACAGGAGTCACACCGTACTCACGAACGCACGCCTCATTCTCCGCAACCTGCTCGGAAACATGCATGTGGAGAGGCAGCCGGTGACTGCGAGCGAACGCGGCAATCTCTCTTAGCTCGGGAAGCGGTACGGCGCGGAGGCTATGCGGGGCGACACCAATCGGTACGTTCGCCGAAGCGGCGAGCGTTTCCAGGTTTTTGAGAAACGCGGAGGCAGATTCATAGAAGCGAATCTGACCGGGATCAGGGGGTAGCGCGTATCCCGAGCGGAGATACGCCGAGCGGAGTAAGACAATCCTTATCCCTACGGATTTAGCGGCCGCGATGACCTGCCAGGCAAGCAAGTTGGGGTCATCATACGGATGCCCTTGGGGAGTGTTATGCAAATAGTGAAACTCACCCACGGTGGTGGTTCCACTCAGCAACATCTCGAGAAAGGCCATGCGGGCGACGGCATAGACATCGTGGGGATCAAGGTGGGCAGCGGCATGGTACATGGTGCCGCGCCAGGACCAGAAGTCACGGCCACTGGTTGCCCTGGATTCCGACTTGCCGCGAATCAACCGCTGAAAGGAATGCGAGTGAGCGTTTACAAAGCCGGGGAAACGAAGCTTGCGCGTCAGATCGAGCGGCAGCGTGGTCACGAGCGTCGGCCCTGCGGAATGGGAATGGCGATGTGCGCCTGGTGGTCTCCCGGCATGTACGCCCCTCTCGAAGAAGTTTAATAGTATTGAAGCGAGAAGCCGGGAGAATGCCGCATGTATACGCCGAAAGCCTTCGAAGTTACAGACGTTCCGATGATGCACGCGGCCATGAGGCAAAGCGGCCTGGCGACGCTGGTTACGATGACCTCCGGCGGCCTGGTGGCCACGCATCTTCCGCTGCTGGTCGACGAGACAAAGGGACCCTATGGGACTTTAACCGGTCATGTTTCGCGGGCCAATCTGCAGTGGAAAGATACTGCTCCCGAGGCAGAGGCGCTAATTATTTTTCTCGGTCTGGACACTTATGTAACCCCCAATTGGTATCCCGCCAAGCAAGAGACAGGCAGAGTGGTGCCAACGTGGAACTACGCGGCGATTCATGCCTACGGCCACATAACTTTCTTTGAGGACACGGAGCGGCTGAGGAGCGTGGTCACGGAACTGACCAAGCGACACGAGGCAAAATTCCCTGCGCCCTGGCAAGTCACGGATGCTCCGGCAGCTTTTATTGACGCGCAACTGAAGGCAATTGTCGGTTTCGAGTTTCCGATCCTGCGCCTGGAGGGCAAGCAGAAGTTTAACCAGAATCGATCGCTCGAGGACAGGATGGGGGTCATCGAAGGATTGCGCGGCCTTCAGGATGAGGGCAAGACACAAGTGGCAGAGCTGATGGAAGAAATCGAGTCCCGGCGAAAAGACGTGTGATACGCTACGCGGACAGGGTCCCCTGCAATTTCCTCTGATTCACTCCAGCCTCAAAGGAGAGTGGCCCGCGTGAAGACCGCCCGCCTGTTCACCCTGATGTTTGCCGCTGCCTGTGTGGCAAGAGTCTGTTCAGCAGCATCGGCCGGCAATGTCGAAAAAGCGCCTGCTTCAACCTGGAACCAGGCAGCGGCGGCTCACTACCTCGATAGCCGCGAGACCTGGTGGCAAAGCTGGGACGCGGCCAAGCGAGATCACACCACAGTGTGTGTTTCTTGCCATACCGTCCTGCCGTACGCGCTTTCCCGGTCCAGCCTGCGACGTTCGCTAGGGGCAAACACCCCCACCGAGCAGGAACAAGTCATGCTTAACAATGTGCTGCGGCGGGTCACGATGTGGAACGAGGTGCAGCCTTTTTATCCCAACAGCAAAAC
>JBARKD010000264.1:0-9182 GCA_049800615.1 Acidobacteriaceae bacterium
AGTTGTACGTCACAGTCGAGACAGCATGCGATCTTCCCGCTACACTCAGTAGCTGAAAGGGGAGACACCATGGGCGTACATACATTTCCAAACATAACCGAGCAGGCGACGAGGTCGGAGTTGCGCATTGTGCGCAAAGCGGATTCGATAGTCTCCCTCAACGTTGCTGAGGTTTGCCAGGACAATCCGGACCAGAGTTATTACGAGGACAAGCTGGGATGTGCGCGCGGCATCGTTTATGCATTTGCTTTCCAGGGACTCCTGATGGGCATCGCGTCTCTTTGCTGGCGGCTCCTGCGCTAGAGCGGCTTCTTCACCGTAACAGAGCAGCTTCTCCGCTCCAGCGTCTCCCCCTCTAGAGAAGCTTCTCCATGACCTCAGCGTCGATGGTTCCCCCGTAGTACTTTGCGATTCTTCCCCTGCTAACAAAACCCAGCCCCCGATAAAACTGACGCGCCGCGGTATTGTTTTCGGCCACTTCAAGGCTGATGGCGGCGGCCCCTTCCTGCTTCAGGCGATCTTCAACAGCGTGCATCAGCAACGTTCCGAGGCCACGGCGGCGCTCGTCGGGATCCACATCGATGGTGATGATGTGGCCGGCGGGGCGGCCTTCGCGACTCTGGCGCTCCAGGATGACGAAGCCGACCAGCTTATGGTCGGGCAGTTCCGCAACCCAGCAGGAACAGTGGGGATGAGCGAGGAAATAGCGCAGCTCCGCTCGGGAATAGGCGATGCCGCGCGTGAAACAAACCTGGTCGAGCTGGTGCAGCCCGGCCAGGTCGTGGGTTTGAAAATTACGCAGCTGAACCATATTCCGGGTTACAAGCCGCAAAGCGCCTTTGCAGCCTGAACGTCCCACGCAAAAGTGTAGAACAGGCTACCCTTCGGCAGCGCTTGGCAGGGTGCTCAAAGACGCTCCGAAGCAACGAGCGAGGAGTTCCGCAGCCTGTTAGGGGGTCAGGGCAACGGTAAGCTTGGAAGCGGAATCGCCCGGTTCCATCACCACCCCGTTGTAAGGGCTTGCCGCCACCAGCCGTCCATTGATGGAGCGCACGTGGCGCACTCTCCATCCCGGATCATAGAACTTGAACGTCCCATCAGAAGGATTGATAGCCAGCAACCAACTCGAATTCCAGGATGTGACCAGGACGCGCTTCATGTCAGGATCGTAGCTCAGCCCGCTGATATCGGAGATGGGCAGGTTGGATTCCTCTTTCCACGTCTGGCCGCGATCACTGCTGGAGAAAACTCCTTCGCGGCCGCCTACCCACAAGCTGCCGTCACCGGCGATGGCGATGGACTGTAACCAGGTCAGTTTCTGGGGCATGGGCATGGTCTGCCAGGAAGCCCCGCCATCCTCGGACCAGGCAAGCGCGGTGCGCTGTGCGGCCACAACCATGGAACCCGAACCAGCCACAGAGCGATAATCGGCCTTCCCTGGGGTTTCTCCGCCTATCCAGCTGGCGCCCTGGTCCTTGCTGGCGTATACACCGCTCGCCGTTGCGGCATACCAAACACTTCCCGAAGCATCGACGTCATGCACCTTTACGTCGATTTGGCCGCCCGGCACCATGACTGTGGTTTCCTGCTTTACGCGCTTGCCTTTGCGGACCACATAGGAGGTTTTCTTCTCCGGCTTGACAATTTTTCCGTCCGGTTGCCAAGCCGTACCGTCCCAACGGAAGATGCCTCCATTGGTGCCGGCCAGGATCGCGCCGTCCGCGGACTGCGACAGGTCAAATACATCCCGCCCTTGCAGGCCGTTGCTTTGTTGGGTCCAGGTAGCGCCATTGTCGTGAGAAACAAACACCCCGCCATAGATCTTGTCGTTGACAACACCAGCCAGAATCGTTTGCGGAGATTTGGCATCGACCAGGATCGTCGCCACCTGACGTTGGGAGAAACCGGTGTTCGAAGCCTTGAAGCTGGTGGCTGCATCGTTGCTCTCGAGGACTCCGCTACGATCGGTCGCCAGCAACACATGCTGAGCGTCCTTAGGGTCCACGAAAACGTCGTTGATGATCACATCCGGCCCGGTCATTCGCTTCCAGGTTGTTCCACCATCCAGCGTTTTATACAAACCTTCCGTGGTGCCCGCATAAACCGTATTGCGGTTGGTCGGATCGAGCATCAGCACGCGCGTCCGTCGAGCGGTCGACGGGATGCCTTGAATCTTGCGGTATAACTCTCCGCCACTGTCGCTGCGGTAAATCCCCGAGCACGCGCTGGTATAAACGACGCTGGTTACTGTGGGATCGATGATGATCGAGAACACATCCGAGTCGTCAATTAGACCCTGCTTGATGTTGTGCCAATTTGCCCCGCCGTCTGTCGTTTTCCAGGGAAGGTGCCAGGTGCCGGCGTAAATTGTTTTCGCATCCTTGGGATCGATAGCGATGGATTCAACCTCGTGGATATCCATGCTGCCAAGGGGCGAAATCTGCGTCCAGTGCACCCCGCTGTCCTCGCTGCGATAAACACCTCTCAGGGTACCCACGACAAAGAGCTTCGGATCGGAGGTGGCCTGCGTCAGAGCGCGGATGGATTGACCCTTCATTCCGTCCACGGTGGTCCAGGTTTTGCCCGCGTCGTGGCTGATAAAGAGACCACCATCCGGATGATCCAGGACCCACGCGCCAACCAGCAGCGTTTTGGGATCCGAGGAGTCCACCACGATGTTGTCCAGAGTCAGATCGTCAGTCTTGGCCAACCTGGCCAGTCTCTGCCAGCTCGCGCCTCCGTCCTGAGATTCATAAATCCAGCTATTCGTGGTGCCGAGATAAAGGTGCCTGTCGTTGGACGGGTCGGCGGCGAAGCTGCGCGCATCCCCGCCATCCGGGCCGACGGGAAGCCACGATGAGGTTTGTTGAGACAAAGCAGGTTGGTTGGGAAGAAGAACAGCCAGAAGAGCAGCGGAGGAGAGGGTACGCCCGATGATTGAAATCATTGCCTTCTATTTTTGCCTGGGAATGCGGAAAACTCATTGAACTTGTCCGAATCCACGTTGCTCCCGCGGAGAGTACACGGTCAAGAACAATGAAAAGGGTGGCCATTACTAATTGGCCACCCTTTTCTGTTCGAGTTACGGTTTGCGCCTACTTAGCAGCCTTGCGGCGTGCCCTGTGAGCGGGCGCGGTTCTGGATTGCGCCTGAACCGTGCTCTCGTCGACCGGCGTGGTGCCCTGCACATCGCTGTCGAAGGTTGCGCCGGAGGGTACAAGGTAGTTCTCCACTTCCTTGTTGCCCTGCGTTCCGGTGCGTACCGAGACTCGGGAAGGATCGATGCCCTTCTCCTTGACCAGGTAATCCTTCGTGTTAACTGCGCGTTGTGCAGCCAGCGCCTCAGGCTTCTTCTCGTCGGAAGCTGCCTCGCCAACCAGTACTGCGGTGGCGTCGGTTTGCTGTTGCAGGTTCAGCGCTACGTCGTCGAGGCAAGCCTTAGCCTCGTTATCGACGCGAGCCGGGCGCCGCTTGTCACGATCGAAGTTGATCGAGCAAAGCGTCTTGGTGGTTGGCTTCGGCGGAGGAGGCGGTGCCTGTACATCAACCGAAGCGGAGCATGTCGCGGTCTGTCCCTTGTCGTCCTGAACCGTGCCGGTGATGGTGATCGATCCGGCCGGTGCGCCCGTCGTGCTCAGAGTAGCGGTGTTGCCGCTGCCGCTGATCTGGCCAGCCGAAGCTGTGAACGAGTAGGTAAGCGGCCGATTCTGCGGGCTGACGCCGGTGGCCGTGATCGTGGCCGTGCCGCCAGGCTGTAGGGTAGTCGGATTCGCCGTGCAGCTCAGAGTTGGAGGCTCGAACTGCTTGATGGTGAAGTTGGCGGTGCAGTCGGCAAACTGGCCGACCTTCTGCCCTTCGGAAACGTGGCCGGTAACCGTGTAGTTTCCAGGGGCCAAACCGCTGGTGTCGACGTTGCCGGTCGTGCTGTCCCCTTTGACATTGACGCCGCTGTTGCCCGTCCAGCTATACGTGGCGGTCTTTTTTGGGTTCAGATTCGTCGCTGTGCCAGTGACGGTGATCGGATCACCCGGGAACGCCGGCGACGGCGCCGCCGTGCAGCTGTACATCACAGGAGGCGGCGGCTCAATGCTGCCCATGTGATAGATAAGACCCGTGCTCAGGCGGGCGATGTTCAGGTTGGCCCGGCCACCGGTCGGGAATGGCGGCTGAGGCCCGAAGTTGGTGTGGAAGTACTGGTAATCCGCCTGGAACAGACGCAGACCGAGCTTGCCGCCGAGGAACGGCAGGGCGTAATCCAAACCCCCACCGACGGTCAAAGCAGGTCCAATTGTGTAAGGTTGCTTGAACGGGCCGCCCAAGCGGTTGAAACCTGCGTCAGCATGAACGAACGGAGTGATCTCCGCGGTTGGATAGCGGAAGATCATGCCCAACGTACCCGAGGAGGCTCCGTCATTGTTGCCATCGGGATGATTGGAGTATTCGATCTGTCCGCCGACATACCGGTTAAAGAAGTAGCTGACGCTACCGATTGCGCCGTAATTGATCGACGAGTAGCTGACTGGGCCGTTGATCCCAATTGTGGAGCCCGACGGAATGTTGACCGAACCGTGGGGCGCCCAATATGAGTAACCTGCAAAGATGTCGATCCTCGAAGCCGGCGCGTCTGCTGGAGCCGCTGGCTTAGGGGCTGTACTGGTCGAATTCTGGGCCAGCAGACTCGCAGAACCGAGTCCAACTGCACCGGCTACAAGCAGAATTCGGCTCAGTGAAGTCAAGGGGCGAGAATGCATGCGTCTATCCTCCGCAACCACTGAAAAGTCAAATAAAACCTGGAAGTCTTTCAACAAGGCCATCGAGCCAAATAGGACTCGGCTCGAGTCACGTGCAAAATCTGTGTCACGCAAATCCAATCACTGGATGCGAAACAGTCACATCCGGTAATCTACAGCATATTTCTTATCTCGACTAGGCTTAATTCTCAACATCTTAACGGTAGCTGTGCGAGGGGAGTATGCGCTGAGTTACCTATTTCGCCAACAAGTGTCGGCGCCCCGAGACAAAAAAGTACCGCCCAGCAACGCTATTACAATTGCACAATTATTGGAAGTTCAATGCGCGTTTCAGGGTTCCTCGTTCGCGCAGTATTTTTTCCTGGAGAAGGGTAATCGCGTACATCAACTGTTCCGGACGCGGGGGGCACCCCGGTACGTAAACGTCGATTGGGATAATCTGGTTGACTCCCTGCACCAGGGCATAGTTGTTGAACACGCCACCCGAGGTGGCGCAAGCGCCCATCGAGATCACCCATTTTGGCTCCGGCATTTGCTCATAAAGGCGGCGAATGACCGGGGCCATCTTCTGCGATACCCGGCCGGCAATGACCATCAAATCAGATTGCCGTGGGGAAGGGCGAAAAACTTCGGCGCCGAAGCGAGCAATATCGAATCGAGCGCCCCCCATCGACATCATTTCGATGGCGCAGCAAGCCAGGCCGAACGTCATGGGCCAAACGGAACTCTTGCGAATCCAGTTCACGGCGAAATCCAATGAGGTCAGGATCACGCCTTCGGGCTGCTCATGACCGAAAGTGACTTCGCGCACCTTCGCTTGGTTTTTCCCGCTGGACTCCAGAGACCCGAACAGATACCGGTCGTGGTCGGTTGCGCTCATGACTAACACTATAAGCTATCGCCAAGAGAAATCATGGAATTAGGGGCTTTTCCTCTGCTCGTTCGCGCGCTCGCGGCCAAGGGCGGGATCCGGTCTTCACGCAGGAGGACGGGGCTCGGCAGAAGTTCAAGAACCCCACGGCCGGAACTCCCGGTTCGCCCGTAACCTGCTGCCCGGGACGCCTGCGGGACTCTAAGCCTCGTACCCGCTATACTCTGGAATCAGACTATGCAGAAAATAGAGGCAGTCATTCAGCCATCGAAGCTGGACGCAGTTAAAGAGGCCCTGCTCGCCATTGGCGTCGAGGGCATGACCATCCTGGAAGCACGCGGGCACGGCCGGCAAAAAGGCCACACAGAGTTCTATCGCGGACGCGAATACACCGTCGATCTTCTGCCGAAAATCAAGATCGAAACCGTCATCGCGGATGAACTGCTGGAGAAAGCCGTGCAGGCGATCATTACCGCAACCCGAACCGGGAAGATCGGGGATGGCAAAATCTTCGTTACCGCCATCGACGAAGCCATTCGCATCCGCAACGGGGAACGAGGCGCGGCTGCGCTGTAAAGCTGGATTTCCGGCATGCTGCGCAAGCAACAGGTTGGCCGGTCGATTACGCAAGACGATGTAGCATCCTGTGTACGCAGCGTTGCACATCTAACACCGGGTTCGGGCGCTTCTTTCCGGCAGCCTTTTCGAGCCTGGCGGGCCTGATTTTCTGTTGTGTTCGAAAGCCCCTGGATCTCGCAGACCATCGCACATTGGATTCTTTTCGCGGTCGACATGAAAGCTGCATTCACGTCTCACCAGCAGTTGCGAGAGTACTACCAGGCCGAGATGGCGGCGATGCGGCTTTCCTTCGCGCGCACCGGCAACGGCGTGATCTGCATTCGCCGGCGCGCCCTGATCGTGGATTGCCTGCTGGATCCATTGTGGAGATTTGAGAACAATGGTCCGCTCCCGGATGGCCTCGCGTTAGTCGCGATTGGCGGCTTCGGGCGCAAGGAACTCTTCCCTTCCTCGGACGTGGACTTGCTTTACCTTTGTGCCGACGAGCAGCGAGAGGACAAATACCGCGAAGGGATTCGGGCCTGTAATCAGGCCATGTGGGACCTGGGCCTGCGGGCCAGTCCAATGATCCGCACGCTCAAAGAGTGCGATCGCTACGACCCGGATAACATCGAGTTCACTCTATCCCTTCTGGACCGGCGCTTCCTTGCCGGCGATCATGGGTTGTACCAGACCCTGCAAACGCAAATCCTGCCGGCTGTCGCCCTGAGGGAGTGGAGCGGTATTGCCCACAAGCTGGCCGAACTGGCCCGCGCCCGCCACCAGAAATACGGCAACACCATTTTTCATTTGGAACCGAATATCAAAGAGTGCCCGGGTGGCTTGCGCGACCATCAACTGGCACAATGGCTGGCCCTGCTGCAGAACGTGCGGGACCAGAAGGCCTGGCCCAGCAGCTACGGAACCCCGCTCTATGCGGTGCACAACGAGGCGGCCTCCGCATTCGAGTTTCTCAGCGCGACCCGCTGTTTTCTGCACCTGCGCAGCGGTCGCGATGACAACGCCCTGGACTGGCAGGCCCAGGACGAAGCGGCCATGCAAAGTATCGGACTGGAGACCAAGGGCACTTCCGATCCCGCCTATTGGATGCGCACCTACTACCGCCACGCGCGCACGGAGTACCGGCGTGCGATCCTCGCCATGGAAGCCCTGCCACCGGCGCGGCAGTCGTTTTACCGCCCACAGCGCCGCAAACGAGTTCCCATTCCCGGCACTGACTTCGTGGTTTGGGATGGCCGCGTGGACGTTTCGGAAGCGGCGCTGCTAACCGGTCCGGAGGGTATTCTGCGCGTCTTTGCCCTGATCGCGGCACATGGCTACCGGCTTACGCAAAATGCGGAAGAACGGCTCGCGGACGCGCTGCCGGTTCTGGATGTCCACATCCCCGAAGGGCCGTTTCTATGGAACGCCTTGCGGGAAATTCTGCTCGGACCACATGCCGCTCATGCGCTGCGAACCATGCACGCCCTGGGCATATTGGAGTTGCTCATTCCCGAGTTCCACGGCATCGATGCACTGGTGATCCGGGATTCCTACCATCGCTACACCGTCGACGAGCATACCTTTCTGGTTATTGATAACGTGCATGCGCTGCGCCAGCCGCACCTCGCCTGGGAGCGGCGCTTCTCCACTTTGCTCACCGAGATCGACCGTCTCGATCTGTTCTTTTTGGCTGTGCTGATGCATGACACAGGCAAGGCCCGCCGCACCGGTGAGCATACGGTGCAAAGCGTAGAGTTGGCGGACAGCCTGCTGGCGCGGCTCGAACTGGATGCGGAAGAGCGCGACCTGGTGCGGCGCCTGATTCGCAATCACCTGGAGATGTCGTTGGCGCTACGCCGCGATATCTTCGACACCGGGACCATCCACGCGTTTGCGGAAAAGGCGGCTTCGCAAAACCACCTAAAAATGCTGACCCTGATGACGTACGCCGACATCAAGGCGGTAAACCCCGACGCCCTGACACCGTGGAAAGCAGACAACCTGTGGCAACTGTATATCGCCACATCCAACTTTATGGACCGCAGTGTGGACCAGGAGCGTTATCGTGCCGCTGTGGATCCCACGCAGTTGAAGCGCATCCTGACCCTCGCGCCGGAGAGCGCCGAGGAACTGCGTGGTTATCTCGAAGGCTTTCCCCAGCGCTACCTGCAAACGCGAATGCCGGAGCAGATCCGCGACCACTTCCAGATGGCTTTGCAGCTTTCGCAATCGGCGGCCCAGGTCAACCTTCGCAGTGTGCGCCAGCTATGGGAGCTTACGGTGATCACCCGAGACCGCCCTCTGTTGTTTGCAGACATGGCCGGCGCGCTCTCGTCCTGGGGTATGAATATCGTCAAAGCGGAAGCATTTTCCGATGACGCCGGCATTATCGTCGACACCTTCCAGTTTTCTGACCCCTTCCGCACGTTGGAGTTGAATCCCTCGGAAGTGGAACGGTTCCGCGCCAGCCTTCAGGAGGTGATCTCGATGCAGACGCCGATCGAAGTTCTGCTGCGCCGGCGTCCTGCTGTCCGCGCGCCGATCATGGTCAGGGTGCAGACCCGTCTTGACTTCGACAGCACAGCCTCGACGCACAGCACTCTCCTGCAAGTGGTGGCCCAGGATGGGCCTGGGCTGTTGCGCCAGATTGCCACTACGCTGGCGGCACACGATTGCAATATCGAGGTGGCCCTCATCGACACCGAGGGGGAGATTGCGATTGACGTCTTCTATCTCACGATTGGCGGAGAAAAACTCAATCAGCCCATGCAGGAACAGCTTCACTCCGCCCTCATGGCGGCGATTGAGGAAATCCGTCCTGCGCATGCCGGCAGCTAGCAGCCTGCCACCCGTACAGCAGAATTGTCGTGAAGGGCGGGGCTTCAGCCCCGCCGTCAATTTGAATAGAAGACCGGCTTCACAGGCTGCGGAAAAAACGCGGTTTTTGTATCAGGGCCCGACTTCAGTCGGGCCGTAAATGATTCAGAATACGTCGGGCT
>JBARKD010000265.1:0-4581 GCA_049800615.1 Acidobacteriaceae bacterium
CCGCTACCCTGCAATACGATCGGGAAAGCCGAAAGGGTCTTCTCAAGGTTGCTTGGTCCAAACAAGCTTTCATACCAGGAGAACGCCGGGTTGAAGTAGTTCACCAGGTTCTGCGAGAAAACGTGCGTGTGTCCTGCGGCGAACGAATAAAGAGGTTGCGGCGAAAGCGCATTGAACACCGGGTTTATGGGATCCGTGTACGCGGCTTGCAGCCCGGAGTCCAACTGAAAACGAAACCATGCCGTGTCTTTCTGGTTGACGTTGTAGTCGATTCGCGCCGTCTGCACCTGCTCATGGTCGTCGCTAGAGTGCGAAATGCTCTGCCGGTTGGCGCAACCGTTTCCATTCGGTGGATTGCCCAGTGCCGCAGTGCCGTCCGAGTTGAAAGGACACCACAGCACCTGGGTGGCTGTGCCGCTGGTATTGCCATAGAGCTTGAACATTTGTTGATAGAACAAACAATTCTCATTCGCCCCGCTGGACCCGCAGCCGGTTGGTTGACCCGTGGAAAGCTGGTTCAAGACGTATTGTTGGAATGCCGCACTGGGAACGATCGTGGGCGTGACGATGGGCAGTGCGATCCGCACCCATTCGCTATCGAAAAAGAAAAACAGCTTGTTGCTCGCGATCGGCCCACCCACACTGCCCCCAAAATGGTTCACAGTTGCCCCCGGCTTGTGGTTCCCCGGCGTCGCATTGGTGAAGTAGTCCGCCGCATTAAGCAGCGCTCCATTCCACAGTTCGTAAAGATTCCCGTGAAACTGGTTCGTCCCGGATTTGGTCACATAATTGATTTGAGACGCTCCATACCGCCCTTGATCCACAGAATAGGAAAGAGTGTTGACGGTTACTTCCGAGATCGAATTCAGTCCCAAAACGAGGTTGGTGGAAAGGCCGCTGTTGAGATTGGTGAGCGGATCGTTCGTTTCCAACCCGTCCACGATGTAGCCATTGGAGAGGGCGGGGAGTCCGTTGAATTCCACGTTGCCATATCCGTTGCTGCCGCCGACAAAATCGTTACTGCTGCCGGCCGTATTGATCAGGGCTCCAGGCGCAAACTGCAGAGGGTAGGTCAGGTCGCCTCCCGGATTCGGCAGGTCCTCCAGTGCCGGAGCACTCAGGGTCGTGGATGTGTTTGCGTTTTCCAGGTTGATGAGTGGAGCCTCGCTGCTGACCTCAACCGCTTCATTGGATCGGGCCACCTTGAGCGTGAAATCCACAGTTTGTTTCTGACCCAGGCCTGCAGCGACGTTGTCATTTCGTCCCGGATCGAAGCCTCGCGCTTCCACCGTGACCGAATAGGTACCCGGCTTTAACTGCGGAAAGTTGAACCGGCCTGCGTCATTGGTCTTGGCACTACGCTTCAGACCGGTCTCGTGATTTGTGATCGTCACGGTGGCACCCGCCACAACCGCGCCAGATACGTCGCTAACTTCGCCAATGATGGCGCTAGTGGTTTCGCCTTGTGCCAGTGATTTCGCCGTAAGAAGGCAGGCCACGGCCAACATAAGGAAAGTGAAGTAAGCTGCCCGCGTCATGATTTCCCCACCCAGTCGGTCAAAGCGGCAATGTGCCCTAGTTTGATCTATTAACCTGCGATTATTCTATTTAGTTAACCACAGTTAACACAAACAAGCAAGAACAGAATGGCAAGGCTGGGCAACCTCGGCGACGGTGTCCGCGTGACGGGCAATTCGGAGGTCACTCTGGCGCACCGATGTGCGCGATTACTTCCCGCTTGCTGACCATCCCGGAATCGGCAGGACCTTTCCCAATTCCGTCGCTTCGGGTGCGCAATCCAGGCGGAGGTCCAATTGGAGGTCAGATTTGGATGGCGTGAGTGTGCCAGTTAGATTTTCGCCGCAGAACTGCCCAGCGATGCAAGAACGTGCCGTCTTGTGGTTAGCACTGATTCTGTTTCACCAGGTGCGCCTTGATTTTGCGGCCGTGTGGGGTTCTGAGCGTGAGATTCTTGCCATTGAGTACAAACTCGACATCTTTGTCCTTCGCAGAAAACAGGTCATCAATCTCGTCAAGGACAGGAGTTTCGTATTCAGTGCAATATGTCTGGTCGGAAGTGCGGACTGCAAAATAAAGCAGGTAATAGTGGATTTGGGGGTAGCGGCTTACAAAATAGCGGTTTTCTAAAACTTTTCGTACGCTGAGGATCCTCCCGATCTGCTGACCTTCACCCGACGAACTGGGCGGAGGTCGTGAACCGTGTCCGTATGTGGTCGCCGCGAGGATAGCGGTTCCGAGCAGGACCAGTGGTAAAACGCGTCGTCGCGGTTCCCTGTGTGCCATATCCGACCCTCTCGGGGTTTGCCGTGCTAGAGCTGATCTCGATGCTGCTCTAAGACGATACGGACCAATTGACTCCGTGTCCGGACGCCGGTCTTGGAGAAGAGTTGCTGAAGTGTAGCTTTTACCGAGCTCTCCGACACTCCGATTCGTGCCGCAATCTCTTTATTTGCAAGCCCCTCGAACACGCAGGAAAGCACTTGCTGCTCCCGTTCCGTGAATGGCCGTGTTCGATTGTCTTGTTGGGTCCCGACCTCATTTCTGAGGGCGGTTTGCAATTGCTCTTGGTCCAGCCACACCTTGCCGGCCATCACGTCACGAATTGCTTGTGCCAGCAATGCGGCAGAGTCGTGTTTTCGAAAAACTCCGGAAATCCCAGAGCGGATCAACTCCACAGCCACACCCGCATCCACACCCGCCGTGACAACGAGAACTTTTCCCTGAAATCCCTGATCTTTTGCCAATCTTAGAAACTTCCGGCCATCGCCCTCGCCGAGATCAAAATCAAGGAGCACAACGTCAATTGCTTTGTGACGCAGAATTTGCAGCCCCTCGCCAATCGTGCCGCAGTGAGCAGTCACCTCGAATCCGGACTCTGCCGCGAGAAGCCGGCTTGCACTCTCTCGAAATAAGGTGTGATCGTCTAACAATAAGAGATGGACTGTGTTCGCAGCAGTTTCAGGCATTCGCCACCTCCTCTTGTGCGACACCCAGGGGTAAGATGACGGCGAAGCAGCAACCTTCCGATCTCGGCTCGTACGAAAGCTCTCCTCCGAAGCTGCGCATGATCGCGCGGGAAACGTACAGACCGAGACCGCTGGACTCGGCGCCACGCTGGAACGGCTGGAAAAGGTTCTCTGGCGAAGCGACGCCAGTTCCTGTGTCTTCGAATCGGATTACGACCGTACCCTCCTCCTCGCGCGCCGCAATTCGAAGCCGCTTCATTCCACTAGAGGCCATGGCCCGGCGACTGTTCTTCGCCAGATTTAGGAAAACCTGAATGAGCCCGTACCGGTCAGACCAAACCAACGGCAATGATTCCTGAACGTCCCACTGTATCTCGATCTTTGATTCGTGATAGGCGGTTTCAATCAATATCCGGAACTCGTCTAGCACCGATCTAAGCTCAACGACCTCACCATTCTGGGATGCCGAAGAACCCAATTCCAATGCGGACACTCTTTCGAGGCTCTGGATCAAGTTCCCCAAGGCCTTGAAGTCCTCGTTCGACTCAAGCTCCTTAACTCGGGAGAGGTTCTTATGCACGACAAGCACCGCGCCGCAAAGGTTCCTAATTTCATGGGCCACTGCGCTCATTAGGATTCTCGTGTTCTTCAATAAATGGTCTAGACTGAGATCCTCGCGATTCCGAAGGTCCTCAGAAAGATCCACAATGATGGCTGCCAAGCGGGGCCCCGATATCGTGCTGTAGGTGGAAAACCAAACACCAGCCAGAAAGACTTCGCCGTCGCTCCTTTTCCCTGTGCACTGCAGGGTGGTCCGAAATACTCGCGGCTGTTGGTTTTTGAGGACTGTTTGCAAAGCGGGGAGATACGAGCTGATTTCCTGGCCTTGCAAAGGCGTCCCATCGGAGGCGAGCAAGTGTTGAGCTGCTTCATTGGCCAATAGAACTTTGCCGGCTGCATCAATGGTGACGATTGCAGCTGGACTGCTCTCAACCAGAGAACGCAACTGCTCCTCGGCGTCCTCGCGCAGCTTGATCTGCCCTTCGAGTTCTTCGACGTGCGCCATCGTTATTCGGCGATTGCGGATCATCTCCGAAATAAAGAGTCCCGTGCCGACAAACCCTGCCGAACTGAACAGCAAGCGGATCACAGCTTCATTCTCCGGTAAATTGCTGAACGCTTCCTGCAGAACGGCACAAACCAGCGCAACCCCTACAAGCTGAGTCCTCGACAAAAACCCGCCCAGAATCATGATGGGGAACAGGTAAAGGAATCCCAAAGAGATGTAGGGCTTCGTCGCCCAGTCAACCACTGCGATGGCTGCTATCAAGAGACCAGCAACAGCAATCAGCTTGGCGCGATTGGCCGACGCGTAGATGGACAGAGGGTCTCTCACGGGCGGTGCGTAGATTGGCAGTGGCTGTTTCATGGCCATTCTAATGGTGCGCTATCTTCGCGCACCATGAAACTGCATTGTCAAGAACTGGCCAAAAGATAGGCTCCGAGCGGTCGAAAGGTAGTGTTGGAGCACCAAAGATAGGATTCCCTTCGCGGTCAGTGTCTTACACAATCATCTCAACGCATCCAGCACTGC
>JBARKD010000266.1:0-5348 GCA_049800615.1 Acidobacteriaceae bacterium
CTCTTGTCCTGGGAAAGAAAATAGAAGAACGACTCGGTGTACAGCAGATGATCGTTCCATAGGGCAGTGCGCTCGGCGTAGGAAGCTTCGGGATACTTCCAGCTATGGCCGATGTAGTCTGTCGAGACCGGGCCATTATTGTTGAAGTCTGCCTTATGTTCAGGAATCGCCACCGGGTTGGTAAGGTCTCGAAATCCGGGAGCGTGATGCATGTGTTCCGGAAACTCCTTGAGATACCGCTCGAGCAGCGCGAAGCGCGATCGATCGTATCCCTGGGGACGAGGAAACGGCAGCCGGTTGCCTGGATCGTTGGTCAAAATGAGGCGAAAGTTATACGCCTGCACCTTCTTGTCTCCCGATCCCGGCGGCGCCAGAGGGCCAGGATCGATTTCCGGCAAGAGCTGGTGCTGTTCGTTATAGGCCGAAAGCGGCCACAGGAATTGATGCTTGGGCGTGTGCTCGCGTACCCCTGCCAGATCTTCGCCGTATTCCGCGGAAGACTCCCTTCCCCAGGTGTAGCTGACCTTGGCCTGCCCCATCAGGTCGCCCTCATAGCTGCAGTCGGCAAACATCTTCGCCGGCCACTGCTTCCCATCCTCTGTGATGAGAGCGGTCACCATCTTCCCGTCGAGCGTCACCCCGCCCTGCTCGCGTAGACGCTCGTCAAAATGAACCACCACCCCCGCGTCCTGCAGCATGCCGCGAAAGATCTCTTCATCGACATGCGGCTCGGAACGCCAGTTCTCCGGGCGATCAAGGTCCTGGACTCCATAATGCCCCGCGGCCTTCATGTAGAAATCGCGCGCGTAGCCGCCGATGATGGTGTAGTGGCCCAGGTCGGTAGCAGAGAGGCCGCCAGTGACCATGCCGCCAAGATGAGTGCCCGGCTGGAGCAGGACGACGTGCAAGCCTTCGCGGGCAGCCGAGTACGCAGTCATGACTCCTGCAGCCGTGCCTCCATAAACAACCAGGTCGACAGCGTCTGTCTTTTTGGCCGCATTCGGCCGCGATCCCTCGAGAGGCCCACTAAGCAGAAGCCCAAGAATTGCCAGAAGGAGAGCGCGCATGGAGCAACCTCGCAAGCCGTCAGCTATTGCTTAAGCAGCGCCACACAGGCGGCGACCACCCCGGGGATATCGTACTTCACGGCCTCGATCCCGGGCTCCCAGCCATGCTGGCGCAATGTCCGGCTCGTCACCGGGCCAATGGACACAGCTTTCAGTCCCTGGGGCAATTCGATTCGTGCCGCGGCCAGCAGCGCAAAAAAGTTGTTCACCGTCGAAGAACTGGTGAAGGTCACCGCATCGGGTAGAGGCTCGCCTGACCCAATCAGTTCGCGCAGTCGCTCTACCGAGTCCTCCGGGATGACTGTCCGGTACGCCTCCACCACTCGGATGTCTGCCCCGCACTTGCGCAATTCATCAGGAATGACGTCGCGTGCTACCGCGGCTCGCGCCAACAGAACGCGCCGCCCCGCCACCTTCTCCCGGAGCATGGCAACCACCGCTTCCGCCACATACTCATCGGGAACGGCAGAGACGGTCAACCCCATGCGGGTGAGCGCGGCCGCCGTCGCCGGCCCAATCGCCGCAATCTGGAGATGCTGCAACTGCTGCGCGACAACGGCCAGAAATCGCATCCGGTCCGCCAACGCCTCCGCTCCATTGACGCTGGTGACAATCAGCCATTCGAAGCCGGCGATCTCTTGCAGCATTGCGTCCAGGGGAGCGTAGGTTTCCGGAGGAATGATGTCGATGGTCGGCAGCCGCAAAACTTTCGCGTCCAATACCTCAAGCGCTTCCGCCAGGCGGCCCGACTGGTGACGCGCTCGCGTGATCAGGATTGTCTTGCCGGCCAGTGATCCGCTCACCCGCGCTTTTCCTGAAGACCGCCTTCGGGGAGGCCAAGAATCGTCCCTGCGCCCTGATCCAGCAACGCCTGCGCCGTCTGCTCTCCCAGCAGCACGGGATCGCTGTGCCGCCGTTCCGCGGAGATCAGCTGCTGCCCGTCCGCCGAGGCGACCACCGCCCGCAGCGACAATGCGTCGCCGCTACGGTGGCAATAAGCTCCGATCGGCACCAGGCAGCCGCCGCCCAGCGCCGCCAGGCATCTTCGCTCTGCTGTAATCGCCATTCTCGTCGCAGCATCGTCGAGCGGCCGCAGAACAGCGCGCGTGTTTTCGTCTCCAGCTCTGCACTCTATGGCCATCGCTCCCTGGCCGGGAGCCGGGCACAGTACTTCTGGAGCAAACCGCTCGCGTATCGCGGCCGTCTTCTGTAGACGATCAAGACCGGCCGCCGCCAGAATGATCGCGTCCGCTTTGCCTTGCGCCAGCTTGGCCAGCCGCGTGTCCACATTCCCGCGAAACTCTACGTATTCGAGATCCGGCCTTCGTGCGCGCAACTGGGCCTGACGGCGCAGGCTGCTGGTTCCCACAATGGCGCCCGGCGGCAGCGCATCGAACCCGACATACCGCTCACTCACCAGGACATCGCGGGCATCGCCGCGCGTAGGAATCGCCGCCAGGGTGAAAGTCTCCGCCAACTCCGTAGGTAGATCTTTCAGGCTATGGACTGCCAGGTCGATGGTTCCGGCCAGGAGCGCGTCTTCGATCTCCCGGGTAAACATGCCTTTCGCGCCGACCGACGCAAAGGCGATGTTCTGCATGCGATCGCCGGTGGTGCGGATAATCTCAATCGAAACCTCATGACCCTGGGTGCGCAGCGCTTGGGCAATGTGATCGGCTTGCCACAACGCGAGCTGCGATCCCCGGGAACCAATGCGAATCAATTGTCGTTTTCCCAGGTGTCTCGTTCCTGATCGAACGGGTCATTCTCATCCAAATGACGGTCGTCCAGTCGATGACTCGCGAGGGCGCCCCCGAAAGCGTCCCGCAGAGCTTCAACTGCCGCGGTGTTGCCGTGGCTGGCGGCTGCTTTGATCGCTTGTACGGGTTGATGCAGAAATTTGTTAACCAGCCCTTTTGTCAGTGCTTCGACCGCAGCTTGCTGTTCGGCCGAGAGGCCCTGCAAGCGGCTCCCCATCCGCCGCAACTCCCCAAGCCGCAGCTGCTCCGCCGACTGATGAAGCTGTACGATCTCCGGGCCCACATTGAGGGCGTGCAGCCGGCGCTGATACTTATCCACCTCGGCCAGAATCATGGACTCGGCCAACTCTGCTTCCCTGCTTCGTTCTCTCAAGTGCGTACCGGCCACCGATTGCAGGTCGTCGATGTCATAGAGGAAGATGCCGTCCAGCTTGTTGACTTCCGGATCCACATCTCGCGGCACCGCGATATCGATGAAGAACATGGGGCGTCCGCGCCGCTGCTGCAAAAAGTGGTGGGCATGCTCACGGCGAAATATAGGCTTGGCTGACCCCGTCGACGTAATGATGATGTCTGCCTGGTCCGCGTCGGCGTAAAGATCCGCGAAAGGAATGGCTCGCCCGCCGAAACGCTGCGCCATTTGCTCCGCGCGATCATGGGTGCGGTTGGCTACCAGCACAGTGCCTGCTCCCTGATGCATCAGGTGCCGTGCCGCCTGCTCCCCCATCTTTCCCGTGCCTACCAGCAAAACTTTCTTATCCTGCAGCGAGCCGAATATCTTTCGCGCCAGTTCCACCGCGACGGAAGCAATGGAGACCGAAGAGCTTCCGATCTGCGTCTCCGTACGCACCCGCTTGGCGACCACAAAGGCTCGTTGCACGACCTTATCCAGGTGACCACGAACTGCCCCGACGGAACGCGCCGCAAGATAACTGCTCTTGACTTGCCCCAAAATCTGCGGTTCGCCGATGACCATGGAATCCAGGCTGCACGCTACCCGGTACAAATGGCGAACCGCATTCTCCTGCCTGTACTCGTAAACGTGGGGCGCCAGTTCTGCTGCTTCGATGCCAAAGAAGTCCCCCAAAAACGACAGCAAGGGAGGCGCATCCGGACTCTGGCTGGCCAACACCTCAACCCGGTTACAGGTGGACAAAATCATCCCCTCGAGGACACCCGGCGACTCCACCAGCGAACGCGTCGCATCCTCCAGATGCTGCGGCGCAACCGCGAGCCGCTCGCGTAGCTCGATGGGCGCGGTTTTGTGGTTCAATCCCAGGAGAACGATATTCATGGCGCGGTGAACCGGTGTACAGAACTAAATTGGTTGGCTGCCCAGACGCTGACCACGACCAGAAAGGTCAGCCCGGAAAGATAAACGGCCCGCCTTCCCCGCAATCCCGCTTGCCGCTGCACGAACAACATAATCAGGTACAACGCCCACATGGCAAACGACAGCAGCACCTTGGGGTCTTTAAAATAGGCCGGTCCGACACTTTCCTGGGCAATGAGCGAGCCGGCGAGAAGCCCCAGCGTCATGAAGGGGAATCCGATCAGCAGCATCCCGGATGCGATCCGCTCCATTATCTCGAGGGGCGGCAACCACTTCAGAAAACCGACGTTGCTTTTGTCCTTGAGCCTTCGCTCCTGGAGCAGGTAAAGAAAATTGGCCATCAGGCTGAAGATAAGGGCCGCATACGCTGCCAGCAAGGCGATGATGTGTAGCGACAGCCATCCGCTGCGCACCTCGGGAGAGTGAAAGGTCCAATGGTCGGGGCCCATGGCCGGACTGAGCACCAGTAACAGGCACAGGGGCAGGGCAAAAATTCCGAACGATACCGTGCGGTAACGCAGGGCGACCAGCAGAAAAGCTGCGCAAATCAACAAGGCCAGCCACGACTGCACCTCGTGCATGCCAACCGGCAACGAATGATGGGACGCGGACATCATCTCGATCAGCGAAACAAAATGAAAGAAAAATGCGGAGACGGCTGCGGGAAGGCAAATCTTCTTCCAGCCGGGCCGGTCATAAAGCACCGCCGGGAACGCAGCGACACTGGCCGCCGCGTACAACGCGGCCGCTACTCTTAACCACAATAAAAACATGCAGATTCCCGCAATCTTTAAGTATAACCGCCTCCCTTTAGCTGCCTTCCCCCATTGGAAACTGTCTCGCGCCGGGGGCATCCTGCGCGGTGGGCACAAACCCGGCTTGCTCCTTAGATCGCGGAAAAGGCGGGACCGTCTCAACCCTGTCCCGCAAAAACCACAATTCTTGCTCCTGAAACGAAAATGCCGGCCAGAACCGCGACGCAACGGCCGGCTCTACAACAGAATTGTCGTCCCGACCGAAGCGTAGCGATGGTTCCATAAAGATCTATCGCCGGTTCAGTAAAACCGCAGATCCCTTGTATCTAGAGAGAGGCGACATTTTTTAAGAGAATGTCGTTAGGCGAGGGTGGATAGCCGTCCGCCCTCGCCGCGGTGAGCGTCGCCCGTGATCCCTCCGGTTACAGCCGTA
>JBARKD010000267.1:0-8285 GCA_049800615.1 Acidobacteriaceae bacterium
GCTCTGACTCGCGCAGCCCTGGAGGAAGAGCGATGCCACAGATTTTCCCCGTCCGAGCATAGTCCTTCCAGCCGGAGCCGGAGAGATATCCGCGGACCACACACTCGGCGGGAAACATGCGGGCGCAATTCACCAGCATGGAACGTCCTTCGAGTTCTTCTTCATAGAGACGAAGAAGCGGCGGATATTCCTTCACGTTTGCCGTAACTAAATGATTGGGAACGATGTCGCTGAGATAGTCAAACCAGAAAAGCGAAATTTGCGTCAGTACGCGGCCTTTGCCGGGTATTCCCGTGGCCAACACGTGATCGAAAGCGGAGATTCGATCGGTGGCCACCAACAAAAGCAGATCCCCAACCGCATACAGATC
The DNA here is from genome assembly GCA_049800615.1 of Acidobacteriaceae bacterium. Classification (GTDB taxonomy): domain Bacteria; phylum Acidobacteriota; class Terriglobia; order Terriglobales; family Acidobacteriaceae; genus PALSA-350. The sequence continues at coordinate 371 of JBARKD010000267.1, forward strand.
GCGAACTTTACCGCGCGCATAGAGTTGCAGGTCCTGGAACTCGGTTGCGATGAGTGTGGGCAAAGGCTTCGCCTCGGGAGAGAATGACTTTCCGATTGTCCGAGGTGGCGGACGCTTTGTCAACGCAGGAAAAAGTTAGCGCTCTCTGTGCAACGGGAAACCCAAACGGGACAATCGGCTGCGATAGAATACGTCACGCTGAAACCAGGCGGCGTTCCTGTGTCCGTTCCCGGGCGCGCGTTGTCTCTTCGCTGAGGCGAACAGAAACCAGCTTGGAAACGCCTTGCTCCTGCATGGTGACACCGTAAATCAGGTCTGCTTCCGTCATCATGCGCTTGGAGTGCGTGACCAGCAGAAACTGGGTTTCGCCGCTCATGGTCGCAAGCATTCCCGCCAGTCTTCCCACATTGGCTTCGTCCAGAGGAGCATCGACTTCATCCAGAACGCAGAACGGGCTGGGGGTGTATTGGAAGATGCCGACCAGCAAAGCGAGAGCGGTGAGCGCTTTTTCACCACCGGAAAGCAAGAGTACGTTTTGCAGCTTTTTACCCGGAGGCGAGGCCACAATATCGATCCCGCTTTCCGCTGTGTTTTCTTCATCGGTCAAACGCATGAAACCCTGTCCACCTCCGAACAGACCGATAAAGGTCTGGGAGAAATTCTGGTTGATCCGGACGAAAGCCTCATCGAACTTCTGGCGCGTGATCTGATCGATCTCGCGGATCGTGGATTGCGTGTTTTCAATTGCGTCGATCAGGTCTTTCCTCTGGCTTTCCAGGAAGCCATGCCGCTCAGCCGTCTCCTGGTATTCTTCGAGCGCCATCATGTTGACCGGACCCATGGCTTCGAGTTTCTGCTTAAACCCGCGGCATGCTTCATCTTCTTGTCCCAGCGCGTCGCCTTCCAGGCGAACGAGATCGTCCTGTTGGCGCAGCTCAGAAGCTTCGATACCCAGGTCGCTGACGCAAGCTGCTTCCATATACTCGAGCTCCACAGCCAGTTTGGCCGAGTGAGCACTGCGCGCGGCGCGCGCCTCGCGCAAGGCATCCAGCTCCCCGCGCAAAGCCTTTAAATTGTGCTCCAGTTCTGCCAGTTGCTCGCGCAGCACCCGGGCTTCCTCGGTCGCCTGGGCGGCTTGTTCGAGACCGCTGCTGCGAATTTCCGCCAGGCGCTCGCGCTCTACGGCAAGCTGCTCGTTCTCGCGCATGCGATGTTGCTCTTCAGCGTTGGCGGAAGCCAACTGTTCCTCGATCTGATTGACTCTCCGTTCGAGCTCGCCATACATGCGGTCGATGCGAGTGAAGGCGGCTTCGGCACCCCGGCTGCGCTCTTCGAGGCCAGCCAGCTCAGCGGCCACCGCGGCTGCGTGCTGCTGCGCCTCTTCCCGCCGGAGACGCAACTCCTCCATACTCTGCTGCAGCTCGTTGACTTTGATTTCCGCGGAAGCATGTTCGCCTTCGAGCCGCGAGGCCTCGTCGCGTTGGGTTTCGATAGCGCCCTGGCGCACACCGCGCAGGTCCTTATTGCGCTCGCTTTGCACCACCCAATCGTGCAGCCTCCGCTCCAGCCTGGCTACTTCCGCTTCCATCTGCCGCAGGGCCGCGCTCTGGTTGGCGCTTTCCCGTTCCGCCCCGCGCCGTTCTTCAGCGATTGATTCCGATCGTCCGGTCAGCTCCCGCAATAGCCGGGTAAGGGAAGCGGCCTTCATCTCCGTCTCGGCCAGCTTTGCTTCGACCAGATCCAGTTTCTTCTGCGTCTCGCGCAACTCGCCCTTCAAGGCCAGCGGACCCTCCGCCCTGGGCTTGCCGCCGGTTACCGTGACGTTGTGAAAGCACTCGCCGGAAGGCGCAAGAAAGAAAGCGTTGGGATTCTCGAGTGCGAGGGATTTGGCCAACTCGGCATCGGGCGTGACAAAACCGTCGCGAAGCTTCGGCAAAATGACCTCGAGCGACCGGCCAAAGCCATTGAGCACCCGGATACAATCTTTCAATCGCTTCACGCCGGCAGTGCTGTGCTGGTCCTCATGCGTGTCTCCAGCAAAAGAGAACTTCGCCTGCGAGTCGTCGGGATGAACCAGGAAGGTAGCCCGTCCGTCCACGTCGCTCTTCAGCAGCCGCATGCCTTCATGAGCGGCGTCCCAGCTCTTGACGACGATGTAGTTCAGCTCATCCCGCAGAAAAGAATCAACAACGGTTTCATATTCATCGCCGACTTCGAGGAAGTCGGCCAGCGTGCCCACAGGGGCCAGGCCGCCGCCGAGGCTGTTTGACTTGAGCAGGTTGCGCACCGTATCGGTGGAATAGCTATGTTCGCGAATGAGCGACTCGAGCGAGTTGCGCCGGCCGGTGAGTGTCGCCATCTCGGCGCGCAGACGGTCAGCATCGGTCTTGGTCGCCGTTTCTTCGCTGCGACGCGTTTCGCTCTCCGCGCGCAGGATGGCGAGGTCAGATTCCAGACGCTGCAACTGCTCGGTAACCGACTCAAACTTAAGCGATGCCTGACCGCGCTCTGAACCCAGGGAGGCTAGCTCCGAGCTCGCGCTGCTGATCTCTCCAGCCAGCCGATCCGCATCGCGCTCCAGGGCCAACAGCGACTCTTCCGCCTGCATGGTCTGGTTGCGCGCGAGACCGGCCTGGGTGAGCAGCTGCATGGCATAACGGCGAGCCGCTTCCAGGCGCTGTTCTGCTGCGTGGACAGCTTCGGAGGCTTCTCTCGCCTGGGCCTGGCGGGAACGCGAAGATTCGCGCACGCCGGCTGCCTCAGCTGCGGCTGTCTCCAAAAACGACCGATGCGACTCGCGTTCGACGACTAAGCCCTGCAGGTGAAGTTTCGCCTGCTCCAGCTCTGCTGCGCCCCCGGCTGCACGGCTGCGCAACTCAGCGATCCGCTCCTGGTTGGCGACCTCTCGTGTGGCCGCCCGCTCCAGTTCCACAGAAGCCTGGTTAGCCCGCGTACTCGCCTCTTTCGCGCTCGAGTCCAGCTGATATCCGCGCGCCGTGCCAGACGAGTACTCCGCCTCAAGGCCGCTCACCTGTCCGGCGCCCTGCTCTATCTGCGAACCTAAGCTGGCAATCTCCTCAATGAGCGCAGCCTGTTCGCGATCCATCTGCGTGATCCGGCTGGCCAGCACCACACGCAGCCGGGCCCGCATTTCGTCGCGGAGTGCGGCATACCGTTCCGCCTTTTGCGCCTGGCGCTTGAGCGAGCCCATCTGACGGGTAACTTCTTCGAAAATATCGTCGACCCGTGAAAGATTCTGCTTGGCCTGCTCCAGGCGCAGCTCCGAAAGCCTCTTCTTGCTCTTGAATCGAGTAATGCCCGCCGCTTCCTCAATAATCGCGCGGCGATCGTGGGGCTTGGAACTGAGCAACTGACCGATCCGTTCCTGCTCGATGATGGCGTAGGATTCGGGACCCAGACCGGTACCCATGAAAATATCCTGGATATCGCGCAGCCGGCACAGTTTGCCGTTGAGGAGATATTCGCTTTCACCCGTACGAAACAGGCGCCGGGTGACCACGATCTCGCCTTGCCTTGCCGCGCGCTGAAAGCGCCTGCGACGAACCTTCAGCACCACAGGATTTCCAGCCGCTGCCGCTGCCGTTTCGATCACCGGATGCTCGGGACTAGACTCGGGACCAGGCTGGGGACCAGGCTCGCCTCCTTCGCCGCCCGCGTCTTCCTTGACCGAGCCCGGTTGCGCTTCGGCAATGATCTCTTCGGTTTCCGCGGACCGCTCGTTGCGAAGCTTTTCTTCGTCCCAGTCGGTTTCCGGCGGCGCATCCTCGGGTCCCTCGAGCGAATCCAGCAAAGGACCCTCGGTATAGGCTTCCGGATCAATCAGGGAGAGGGAAACCTCGGCCATACCCAGGGGCTTGCGCTCCCGGGTTCCGGCGAAAATCACGTCTTCCATCTTCCCGCCACGCAGGGTTTTGGCCGACTGTTCTCCCAGAACCCAGCTCACCGCGTCGAGAATGTTGGATTTCCCGCAGCCGTTCGGGCCTACCACAACGGCGATTCCCTGGCCGGGAAGCGTCACCTCCGTGCGATCACAGAACGACTTGAACCCCAGCATCTGGATCTTTTTCAGCTTCAGCATGGACGTGTTCCTTCGGCCTTAGAAACGACTCTAGCGGTCCCATTCTTCCTACGCAACATGCAGACCCCAACATGTTGTGGATAAATAGTACACAACCCAATGAATGGGCTGAGTATCCTTATATACCTCTTGGCCCGGAACAGGATGTTGCGCCTGCGCTTCCTTCAAACACCACATTAATCAGGCTAGAACGGCACCCTTACCGTTACAAGTAACGTTCGGGGCACGGGGCTATAGCTGAATGGCGTATTTACCATAGTAAATATCTGAAATAGTTGCCCTTACTCTTTTCCTTCCCCTGGTGCCAATCAGGGCTTGAGAGTGGGCCGTAACAGGACCTCGCTGACAAAAGAGGTGTGTGCTTGCTTCACCAGCATGGCCACAACCTCCGCGACATCGGCAGGCTGGATCATGCGGGCGGGGTCCTTGGTCGTAGTCCCGCCTGCGAACTTTGTGTTGACCGAACCGGGGGCAATGACCGAAACGCGCACGTTATATTGCCGCATTTCTTCCGCAACCGAATAGGTCAGCCCGTTGAGTCCCCATTTGGAGGCGGAGTAGGCTGCGCCTTCGGGCAGAGGATTCTTTCCAGCCAGAGAGGAGATGTTAATGATGTGGCCGGATTTGGCCGCAATCATCATCGGACCCAATGCCCGAATCATGAGGTACGGTGCGCGCAGATTGGTATGCATCATCCGGTCCCACTCCTCGACCGGAAGTTCGACCAAAGGTTTGCGGAGCACGCCAATACCGGCATTGTTCACCAGGATGTCGCAACGGCCATGTCGGTCTGCGACCTGCCGCCCAAAAGTTGCTACCGCGGCTTCGTCTGTAAGGTCGCAAGTGAGCGCGAACGCTTTTCCCCCGCGCTGCTCGATGTCTGCTTTGACCTGTTCCAATCGGAACTTATCACGGGCCGTGATCACGACACCGGCGCCCATGAGAGCAAGCTTGTGAGCAATGGCCTCGCCGATGCCGCGCGCTGCGCCGGTTACAACCGCTACCTGGCCGTTTAGCGAAGAAATGGGATCAAATACACTGTGTTTTTCCATCATGACCGGCTCCTATCCATCATTCGATGCACGCACGGTTACTCGCTTACTTGTCAGAAGCGGCAACGATTTCTATAATCCATCCACAGCTCAACGGGAAGACCTGATTACTCTCCCTGGGGTCCAGACCAATGAGCGGAGGATCAAAGCATCAAAGCGTTTTAGAGGTCCTGGCTGGTATCCCACCACACTGAAGGAATTTAAGCCTGTATCGTAATGAATGCTGATCCCTGCGTTTTCTGATTCCCGCATTTCTTAGGAGCGTTGCATGAAGAAGTCCGTCCTTGCTTCCCTGTTGGCCTTGGCCACCACCATTCCGGGCAGCGTTTCTTTGGTATATGGCCAAGCTGCTGCGCCCGGTCAAATCACGATCAAAGATCCTCAGGAGTACAACGATTACACGAACGCGACGGGTCAGGCGCAGCCCGCAGCCAAAGCGGCCGCCATCGAGACGTTTTTGACCAAGTATCCCAATTCTGTTGTCAAAAACGACCTGCTCGAAGTGCTGATGGCCTCTTATCAGCAAAGTGGTGATGTGCCTAAGACATTGGCGACGGCGGATCGACTGCTCGCGGTTGACCCAGGAAATCTGCGCGCCTTGGCGATTTCGGTCTACTTGCAGGAGTCGCAGGCAAAAACTAAGAGCACTCCGGCGGACATGCAGCCCATCCTCGATAAGGCAGCTTCGCAAGCGCAGACTGGCCTCAATGCCACGAAGCCGGCGGCGATGTCGGATGCTGACTTTCAAAGGCTGAAAGGGGCCACCACGCCGATATTCGAGAGCGCGATCGCCCAGGATGATTCCGTGAAGAAGGACTACGCGGGAGCGATCTCAGCTTACACGGCCGAGCTCAAGGCTTATTCGGCTCCGGCGCAGACGGAATCGGGGCCTGGGCTCAACGACACCTATCTGTTGGGACAAGCGTATGCACAGTCGACGCCCCCGGACCTGAAATCCGCCGCCTGGTTCTTCACACGCGCAGCGCAGTTCGCTCCTGACCAGGCCAAGCCGCAGATCGAAAAGGCGGCAGAGTACTTCTACAACAAGTACCACGGCAGCATGGACGGCTATCCCGCGGTCCAGGCCTTGGCCAAGACGAATCTCTTCCCGCCGCCGGAGTATAACCCCACGCCTGCACCACCACCGCCGTCACCCGCCGATCTCGCCGCGCAGACGGTTGCCTCTACGCCAGACCTTAAGACCCTCAGCCTTTCCGACCAGGAATTCATCCTGTTTAACGGCAAGCCGGAGGACGCGCAAAAGGTTTGGGATGTGCTGAAGGGACGCCGGGTTCAGGTGCCGGGCCTGGTTATCCAGGCGACTGCCCAATCCGTCCAGCTTGCGGTCACGGAAGACAACAAGCAGAGCAACAAGGCGGACTTCACCATCAATATGAAGACATCGCTCAAGACTGTTCCTACCGTCGGCGCGACTGTGACCTTCGAAGGAACATTCGATTCCTACACGCCAACCCCGCCGATGATCACACTCAGCGACGGAGAACCACCAGCCAAAGCCGCTCCGGCCCGCCGCCGGACGGCCCGCTAGGGTAATAAAAACGGAGAGGAGCAGCCCATCTGGGCTGCCCCTCTTTCCGTATCAAGAGAAGTTCGGACCTCAAAACAGGGCAACACGACCTGGCCGGCGCGCCTCTACTGCATGCTAGAGTGGGGGAGTTTATGGTCTCCACCCCCTTCACTTTCCGGCCACGGATAGGCCCCCTTGTTTCGCCTCGGCCTCAGGCTCTCCTCGTTGCGCTGCTCCTTGCCGGCCTTTCTCTGCTGACCAATCCTGTTTGGGGTCAGGCGCCTTCGCAGAATCTGTTTCCTGGCGTTCGGGCGCATCCTATCGGAACTACACCGCTGGCAGGCTCACCCAGCGTGATTTCGCTGACGCGTCTCGATCAGGCACAAATGAGCGAAGCGGATTATCAGCTGGTTTCCAACCTGAGTCCTGAGCTTTCCAAGCAGGCGGCTTTGGCAAATTTCAACATTAGCGATCCTGGATGGCATTTCCAGCAGATCGTCTGTCCGGCTTTTCCGGATTATGTCCTGCTGTCTTTTTCACACGGGGCCGATGAGAGCGGTTCCTCCCGTTTTGGGGCTGTGCTGCCGCGGAACAACTCTCAGGTGCGTGTGGTCTCCACGTTCGCCCATGGGCTATTGCCCTTCCAGGCCTCCTGGAACAGGCCGGGCACATTCGAAGTGTTTAACGGCATTCTCAGCGAGGAACGCGGAAATTTGCCTATGAGCCATGCGCCAAACTGGCTGACGATTGCACTCTGCTATGCGGAGCTAAGCGGGTATCCGGTTCAAGTGCTCAGTACGTTCCCGCTGCCCGGCCCGACGCTGGACATGCTACGCCTGGACGCGAACCGGCCGCAGATGATGATCGCTGCTGATCAGGGCGCCGATGTCACATTCAGCGATGTTTCGCGGCCCGCTGTGACCATGAATTGGAGAATCCATTTTGACCGCCACGGGCAAATTACCTCGGCCAGCCGCAGTGAATCACACCAGCCATCGAAAATCGCCCTCAAGCCTTAGCGCGCCGGGATTTCTCGTGGAAAAGCTTTCTCTATCTCACTCCACAGAATTGTCGTCTCGACCTGCCGCGCTCTTACCTACGTTTCCTGGGAAGACAAACCCCTGGTTCGCCACAGAATTGTCGTCTCGACCGCAGTGGAGAGACCTGCAGTTTCCCGACCTGCCGTGCTCTTACCCACGTTTCCTGGGAAGACAAACCCCTCGTTCGCCATAGAAT
>JBARKD010000268.1:0-5528 GCA_049800615.1 Acidobacteriaceae bacterium
GTGGAGCGCGGAAAGGACGGTTTTCCAACGAGGCGTCGGGGGAAGTGTTTCGCGGCAGGTTCGGTGGCGGGTCAGACAAACTGCAGATCCCTCCGCTTCCCTCGGGATGAGGGGTTGATAGCTCAGGCCTGGCTTGGCGACAGTTCCGGGGAGCTCGCGTCCGGGTAATTGGGGCCGGCAAAAGCAGCGTGTATGTCCCGATGGAGCGGTCCAATAATCGCCGCGAGACTGCGGGCAAGTCCGATCAGATCGGATGCCTGGGAAGGCACCGGAAGCCCGGCTTCCTGATAATACTTGTCGGCTGCTTCCTGCATCCTGACCGCCGACTGACGGATGTCGGGAATACTCTCGACCGGCTTCCCGTTGACTTCGGTCGATAAGGCCCGCATCGTCACGGCAACGTCTTTCTCAAAGGCAACCCCCGCCTCCGCAATTGGCTGAGGCATACTGGTCAGCGGTTGGCGGGAGAGAAATTGCGCGGCAGCGATTTGTACCTGCAGCAGTGTCCGGATGGAAGATTGCCACCGGCGGACGTCTTCGCGAATCTGCAGCTTTCGCACACGCGACGGGCCGAATTCGAATACGACCGCGTCGGCTTGTGCGTTGACCGCCAGAAAGCCGGCGTTGAGCTGGTCACGCAACTGGCGAATGCGCCGGATCCCTTTGACCCGATCCGGCTCGAGCATTTGCTCGGCAAGTTCGGCAAACATCTCGAGATTGCGGGCAAAGACGGCCTGCATTTCTTCGAGCGCATCCTTCACCCACAGCCGATCGTAGATTAGCCACATGCACATCAAGCCAAGCAAGACACCAAAGACACGGTCGCGCGCGATGGAGAGCGAAATTTGTATCGTGAACTCCTGCAGGTTGATCAGGTAAAAAGCCAGGGCCATCTGCACACCCATATAGGACAGTCGTGTGGAGGCAGTGCCGATCCACGAAGAAATCGCCGTGACCACCATGAACAAAACGGCAAAGCCCGTGATCGAGTCGAGGTACGGCAGCACGAAGATCTGTGCCCCAAATCCGAAAATGATACCGCCGATAATCGCCCCCACCAGACGCAGAAATTGTTTCTGACGGGAGGAACCTATGGTGGAGAGGGCGGTGATGATACACGTCGCTATGCAGGTACTCAACCCGGGCCAGTCGATGGCGTTATAGATGATGTAGCTGGCCATCGCCGCAAGCGTGCCGCGCAGGGCAAATTGAAGGTGCACGGGATTGGAAAAGGCGTCGGCGGCGAAGAAGCGCGTGGGCTGTTCTTCCTCCAGAGCGGGGACAACCTCCCCGATGGCGCCCGACCCGGAAAACGCCTCCGGAAGAAGCGCAACGACATGTTCCATTGAGACCAGAAAGGGCAGGTCGCAAGGTCCCTCTTCCGCGAACTGGATCTTCTCCGGCGTTCGCCTGAGCGTGAAGTCTTTGCGGAGTATCTCTATTTGGCCGGCCAAACGCTCACAGCGAGCCTTCGCAGCCGAATCAATATGCATGGCGGAGCTGTTTGCTTCCGCAGCCTTTGCCCGTTCCAGCAGGACACGGTGAAAGTTAGCCGCGAAGTCCACCAACTGCGCAATCAAAGCAACTGCCGTTCCCAACTGGGACTTGAAATGCGCGCTGTACTGCGATCGTATGACAAGCCGTCGCAGGCGGGAAACACCGACCATGGCAAACAGCGACAATCTTTTTTCCGAATCGGTGTCGAGCGGACGCTCCTCCGCAGCCGCGCGCAACACTTTGGCTACCGTCTCAAAGCGGGTTTCCATTCCCTCAGTAAGATCCGTGGTCGGATGGAGGCTGCGAAAAACATACTCCACCACAATCGTCACCACAATGCCGATGGCCACCACACCGCCAAGCCACAAGGTTGCGGAAACGCGGTCATTGATGCTGAGTTCTGATCGGTCCCAGAGCGGAATGGCGCCGGCCAGGGTGAAGCCGAAAGCTACCGCCGTCCCGTAATCGTTCATGATGCTGATCAGAAAAAATGATAGGAGAAGGCCGACACCAACGGCGAGGAAATGACTCAGCGGGTCGGCGACGAACAGTGCGGCGCCCAAAAGGCTGAACGCCGAGCCCAGCACAAAAAACGCGATCGCCTTCAACCCTGCGATCAGCGTAGCAGTGGGGTTTTCCCGGCTCAGGAACAGGACAAAGATCGCGCCCAAAAAGCCGTTGGGAATCTGGAAGGTCATGACGATGATCATGACCAGGGTAGCGGCGATGGTCACGCGGGCCACCACCCAGGCGCGCCCCGGGTAGGGCGTAAGCTCGTTCTTCAGGAATTCCCATATCCAATGAAGGGCCTCGCTGGCGACGTTCTGCAGCTGGCGCATCTCCTGTGAAGCCGTAGCCCAAGCCCCCATGACTATTGGGCTCCGCGAACGACAACCACGGCAGACTCGCTCAGGCGAAAGGGTTCGGTCTCGGGTGCAACGATGCGCACGCGTACGGGGTAGCGCGTCGCCAGATGTACCCAATTCAATGAACGCTGCACATCCGGCAGGCCCGTCGATGTAAATGTGCCTACCAGACTGCTATCCGGCCGCACGCCAAATCCGACACTGTCGACGATGCCTTCATAACGAATCGAAGGCCGGGAGAGCACATACACATCGGCATGCATTCCAGGGTGGATGTGGTGCAACTGCGTCTCGCGAAAGTTTGCCACCGCCCACCAGACGCGGGTATCGATCAGGGTAAATACCTGCTGGCCGGTGTGGGCATAGGCGCCACGGGAGATTGTCAGGTTGGTGACGCGGGTGTCAAAGGGGGCGTAGACGCGGCAATTGTTCAGGTTGTACTCCGCGGTGCGAATGGCGGAGGCGCGGCCCTCGCGCTGCGCGGTCAGCGGATCGAGCGTAAGCACACTGTGCTGCGATTGATCGAGTTGAGAGTGGCTCTGCTCCATCGCGGCTTTCGACTGTTCGTACTGCGCCTGGGCAGACACAACCTGGGTCTGGGCCAGCAGCAGTTGCGAACGAAGCTGCTGCACGGCCTGCTGCCTTGCCGTCACCGCTGTTCTGACCTGGTCGACCTGGTCAACGGTGACAAATTGCCTGGATAACAGGGGTTCAATGCGGTGATAGTTATTCGTCTGGTAGGCAAGTTCGGCATTGCCGCTGTCGAGCGCTGCCTGAGCAGCCGCGACATTGGCCTTGGCCTCGCCCACCGCGGCGTCAGCCCGATCGACATTCGCCTTGGAGCTATCTGTATTGGCGCGGGCCGCGCCCACAGCGCTCACCTGCGAGGCAATGGTCCTTCGCTGGTCCACGATCTGCCCTTCGAGCGTGCTCAAATCAGACCGCGCCTTTTCGAGAGCGTACTCGTAGGGCCGTGGATCGATCTCAAAGAGCAATTGGCCTTCTTTGCTGAACTGATTATCCTGCACGGCGAGTTCCGTGATGGGGCCATCTACCTGGGGAGCGATGCCGATGAAGTTGGCAAATACTTCGGCGTCGTCGGTGCGCGGATTCTGGTTGGTGAGGTGAATCACCAGCGCTCCGGTAATCACCGCGGCGGCGATGATGCAAATGCTGACAATGGTGCCGAAACGGCGGCGTTGCGGATCTATCTCGTTTTCGGGCATCGCATCTCCTCTCCTGTCAGCTGAAAAACAGCAGCCAGATGGTAAAGGTGAAGAACAAAGTCAGGCATGGGTAAACGACAACAAGCGGCCACAACAAATGATCCTCCAGCTTGATGCGCAGAAAGATCAGGCGGGTAAGAGACGCGAGCACGATGCCTAATACGCCGCACAGGATCCACGAAGGGAAAAAAGACCCCAGAATATTGAAGGTAGGCGCGCGAGAGCATCCTGCGGCCAGCATCGTAGAGGCGAGCGATGCTCCAGCCAGGACGGCCCGGTTCATTAGCCGCGTGAGAGGCGATGGCAAATGTGCAATCAATTTTCCCATCCGTTCATGTTTCGCTTCCCCAGGTTTATGGCCCCTTGGTGTGCAGCAGATCTCCGGTTTGAAAGGCAAGCGCGGCAATTCCCGTTAACAATTGTGTTCGCGCGCTGACATCGGCGGTGCGGGCCGCGGCCAATGTCCGCTGCGCCGAGACGACATCAATCTGGCTGCGTACGCCGAGATTGTACGACTGCAACGCCGCGTCATAGGAGGAGGACGCCGATTCAAGCAGTGCGGCCGCAGCCTTCTGCTGGCGAAGCGCAGTGCGCGCGGTCGAATAGGCGGTCCACACTTCATTCTCAACCTGATCGCGCACGGCATCGATTTCGGCGGCAGCCTCCTTCTGCTCAGCCTTGGCTTTCGCGATTCGATTTTCGCGGGCCAGGCCGTCGAAGAGAGTCCACGTCAGGCTTAGTCTTGCCGTCCAGAATTCCTGGTTCGGCGAGTAGACGCTTGGCAATTGATCCTGCCATCCGTAGGTTTTGTTAATCCCGGCGTCTCCCTCGAAGCTCAACGTGGGAAGATATGCCGTTTTCGCCGCTTTCAGCTCGGAGCCCGCAGCGCGTAGTTCCGCAACCCGCTGCATCAGGTCAGGGCGCTGGGCAAGCGCCTTATCAATCGCATTCTCTACAGTGACCGTCAGATCCTGAGGAATCGTCAGCGATCGAATGCTTTCCACCTGGAATTGAGCTGTGGGCGAAATGCCGAGGGAAGTGGCCAGATCGCCGTGCGCGATCTCGGAAGCGCCAAGGGCGGCTTGCAAGTCGTAATCCGCCTGGGCCGCCGCACTGCGTGCTTCGAGCACGTCAGGGAGGGTCGACAGGCCGAGTGCCAGACGCGCCTCAGCGTCCTGCTGGACGGTCTGCGCATTTTTCAAGTTCGCTTCTGCCGCTTCTTCCTGCCCCTTGGCGTTGAGCACCCGATAATACGCCGCCATAACCTGGTAGATCACTTTGCGATGCGTGTCATTGAAAAGCAAATTGGCAGCGAGCAGATTGTAGCGGCTGACCGCAATTTCATCGAGGCGCCGGCCAAAATCGAACACGGTATATTCCAACTCGATTGCGGGGGCAAAGGAGTCCAGGGTCTGGCGAACATATGCCGTATTAAAAAGAATACTGGTGCGAACAGTTTGCGCGGTGACCGCTGCCGCAATGGTGGGGTAGAGCGTAGCTTTGCTGATCCCGAGATCAGCTGCCCGCGCTTTGGCGGTTTCCCACGCGACGCGCGTGTCAGGATTATTTCGTTCGGCGAGGTCAATCAATTCCGGCAGCGTGTAAATCTTGCCGGGATCCGGCACAAACGCGGGAACTGATCGCGCAGGCGCAGTTGTCTGCATGGCGCCCTGCCATGGCTGGCTCGGCGAGGCCGGCGGCTTCTGCGCACAAGCGACCGACGCTACGAGAAACCCGATGAGCAAGATGATCGAGCTAGCGAAAGAGTGCTTCATCCCTGCCGTCGTTACAGAATAGATTTCCTATAGATGTACACCCGAAGCACTGGGTCGTGCACAGCTATAGACAAATTCAGACTGAGCAAACGGATGATAGCATTCCGGTCCCGCAGGCCGGCATCGAATTGCGACCTTGAGATCCGTAGGGTGCGGAGCAAAAT
>JBARKD010000269.1:0-4495 GCA_049800615.1 Acidobacteriaceae bacterium
GCGCAGGCAGCGCAGACTCTTAGCAGTGTGCTCGCCGCCGAGCATTTCAAAGACGGCGTCCACGCCTTCACCTCCAGTAAGATTCTTCACCACTTCCTCATAGTCATTCAGTTTGTAGTTGATCCCGTGCTGCAGGCCGAGTTCCTTCACCCGCGCGAGCTTTTCGTCCGTGGATGAAGTCCCATACATCTCGACGCCGAGAATTCGTCCGATCTGCACTGCTGCGGTGCCTACGCCTCCGGCAACGGCGTGAATCAGCACGCGATGAGTACGGCCGGCGGCCGGCGGCTGAGTCATGCCCGCTTGCCAATAGCCCAGATAGGCAGTGAAGTAATTGACCGGGAAGGCGGCCGCTTGCTCGTCGCTCCAGTGCTCGGGAACGGGCCAAAGCATGTGTTGGTAACCGGCAACCTTCTCGGCGAAAGCTCCCCACTGGATGTACCCCATAACCCGGCGGCCGCTGCTCTCTTCTACGCCGGCAAACTCGCGCCCGGCAACCAGCGGCGGGGCCGGCGTTCCGGGATAGCCGCCCTGGGAGGTCATGAAGTCGGCAAAATTAAGCCCGCCCGCGGAAACGCGAACCAGGGTTTGTCCCGACTTGAGCACAGGTTCGACGGCGCTTTGGATGGCAAGTGCGTCCGGCCCCTTCAGGCTGGTGATGACCAGGGCTTTCATGATCGAAAGTTTAGCAGGATTGCGCGAACCTCTCAGCAGGACCAGCGCTGAGATCAGCTTCAGAGCGGCATTTACTCCACAAAAAATGAAGGTGGCCGCTTTTAAGGCTGAATCCAGCAGAACTGGATCCCAACTAAAAAGGGCCACCTTCCCACATAAGTCAGGGCGTGTTTACGTTACATCACAACGAAAACAGCGACCTGAACGCCGGGGTGAAGCAAATCGAAAAGGAAGTATTCTCCATTGATGTAGTCGATGTAGCATTCGTCGGTGTAAGCCCAGCCCACCGGCCAGGCATCAACCAGCTGAAAGCTGTAGCCGCTGTACTGAAATTGTGGCTGGCCTGAAACAATCACCGTCTTTGCGGTGAAGCTATGGCTACGGCCAAAATGAGCCTTGAATTTGTCGTCGGGAATGTGGCCGCCCTTGCCGGCTGGCTGGGCATGCGCTTGCTGCTGCGCCGGATGATCTTGCCGATTCGGCATGGCTTGATCGTGGGACTGTTCTTGCTGTCGTTTTTCGTCCGGTCTTTCTTCCGGCTTTGATGGTTTGGCATCTTCAGGGCGGGCGGCGGGTTTAGCTTCATCAGGCCGGGCGGGCTTGGCCTCATCCTGTTTAGGTTGCGGTTTCGCTTCCTCCTGCGCAGGTTTATCCTGCGGCTTTTCGTCTTGCGCGTAAACCAGGGCCGCACTTCCTACCAGCACCGAGAGAATCGCTAGATTCAAAAACCTGAAAGTTCGCATCGAAATCCTCCGAGGCATTCCTTGAGGCTCAACGTCGCCTGACGATCTGCATGTTCCTTCAGCAGATCCCGGATTGCTGGTTTGAGATGCGGACCCTCGCAAATGAGGACATAGGTGGGGACCGTAAATGCGGGCGGACAACACCGTAGAGCATTGCTCCCACCTGGAGTCTACAAGCCCTACAATCTTTAGTTTTTTCGGATATTTACCTTCGGGTATATACTTTTGTCGTTGGTTTACTGAGACTTCCCGGCTTCGCCTCCACGAGCCGGGACGGGGCGTACATTCATCCCCTAATTCTTGCGCGCCCCGCATGCTGATTTGCCGATTCCCGCCAGGGGCGGCGAGGACTTGGCACCGGCGCATTCAGCCAGAGAATGGCGACACCGCGTCCGGGGGAGGTTCTACTGTGGATTTGATTTTTATACGTTTTCTTTTTGTCATCGTAGTTTCGGCTACCTGCTACGTGATTACGCCGTTCGGATTGCCTCGCAACCTCGATGCCGGCGTCGGCGCACTGGTTGGGGCAATAATCGTTCTGTTCGAATGGAAGCTGCGCGGCGTAAGCCTGAAGCGGCTCATCGGCGCCGCCATTGGAAGCATCCTCGGCATCTGTGGCGCTTACCTGTTTGCCCTGGTCATTCGCAGCAGCGTGCCG
Source organism: Acidobacteriaceae bacterium (assembly GCA_049800615.1). Taxonomy (GTDB): domain Bacteria; phylum Acidobacteriota; class Terriglobia; order Terriglobales; family Acidobacteriaceae; genus PALSA-350. The sequence goes on from JBARKD010000269.1 coordinate 2,077, forward strand.
TCCGGCAGCACGCAGAGTTTTCTGCAGATACTGGTGATGCTGCTGATGGCCTATGTCGGCCTGATCGTGGGTGCCAGCAAGGGCGATCTGCTAAATCTCGCCGCGCTTGGCGGAATTTTTGGAGGCGAGAAGCAGGGCCGGAAGAGCTATAAAATCCTCGACACCAGCGTCATCATCGATGGCCGCATTGCCGACATTGCCGAGACCGGATTTCTCGACGGCGTCATCGTCACACCGCAGTTCGTGCTGCGGGAACTGCAGCTGGTGGCTGATTCCGCCGATTCGCTGAAACGCAACCGGGGACGCCGCGGCCTCGACGTTCTGCAGCGCCTGCAGAAAATGGCCACCCTGCAGATTCAGATCGTGGAAGACGATTTTCCCGCGGTCCGCGAAGTCGATCTCAAGCTGATCGAGGTGGCCAGGGTCTACGAAGGGAATATCATCACCAACGATTTCAATTTGAACAAAGTAGCGCAATTGCAGGGCGTCGCAGTGCTCAACATCAACGAACTCGCGAATTCGCTCAAGCCCATCGTCCTGCCCGGCGAGATCATGAAGGTGTTCATCCTGAAAGAAGGTAAGGAATACAACCAGGGCGTCGCGTACCTGGATGACGGCACCATGGTGGTGGTCGATAACGCTCGGAAGATGATTGGCAAGACAATCGATGTTTCAGTCACTTCCGTGCTGCAGACAACGGCAGGGAAGATGATCTTCGGAAAGTGGGATGAGCGGGCCTTCACTCGAACGAACATTGCAGTCCCAACTTCATCCTCGGGAGTCACGAGCGCGCCTGCGCCAGCTCCGACGGCGGTCCCAGTGCAAGTGCCTGTGGCCCTGGCGGAAACTAAACCCTCTCAGCCCTAAACCATTCTATGAGATGGGTGCGCTGATCGATGCCACTGAAATGATGTGGCCATTGAGCGTGCCGTCAATCTTAACCCGTTGCCCTGCCGAATGCTTGAGCATTGCTGCTTCACCTTTGAGGATATACATTTGGTCGCCATCTACTAGAGCGAAATGCTCACCGGAGTGGACGCAAACCAGCGTACAGTCAGCGGCATTCTTCGCGATGGCGGCAGAATGCTTTGCGCCGCAGTGCGTGTCGGTGATCACGCCCTCGTAAGTCTGGTGGACGTTCGCCTGATCAACTGCGGGCTGAACGTCTGACTGCCCTGACTGAGGTTTAGCGCCAGATCCGGCAGCGGCTCTCAAAGTTGTTGAAATAAAAATCGCCAGCGCGCAGGCGATGGTGCAGGCCAAAGCAAGCAATTCCAGGCGGAAGCGGCGCTTTGATGTTTTCATCACTTAAGTTGGTACCCGCTTTCGCCTTGGAGGTTGCAAACCTTCTGGATTCGTGCACCGACGCAATTTGGAATGCAAGTGTGATGCCACCCAGCTTGCTGGCTAACTCTATGAGCCGAAAAGGAATGGGAGCCTACTCGCACGCATGACTCTAGGGATACTTTCGTCGTAAGTGCAAAATGTTCTCTGCATCAATTTGAGGCTGAGGCTTGTCGGATTTATTGTTTCGTGCGAGAGGCAGCGCGGACTCCGCGGGCTTCCTCTGTGAGCCCTGTGTCCCGTGTGTTTAAGCCTTTGACTTCGACGAGACAGTCGCTAAACTCCTTTCGCATGCGATCAGCTACTCTCTGCCACTTCTCGGCCTTTCCCGACTCGCCTGTGGCACACTAGCTTTATGCCCAGCCTCACTCTAGGCGACTTCGAGCTCACCATCTTTTCTGACGGAACCTATTCTCTCGACGGCGGAGCGTTTTTCGGCGTCGTCCCCAAGATTATGTGGTCGCGCAAAGTGACGGCCGATGAGCGGAACTATGTGCCGGCCGGTCTCAACTCCCTGCTCATCCGCACCGGCAAGCAGACAATACTGGTCGAAACTGGGATGGGCAACAAACTGTCGGAGCGCATGGTCAAGTTCTACGGCCAGCCCGCGCAATTGCTCGCGAATCTAGCCGCCGGGGGAGTCTCTCCGGAAGATATCGACATCGTCATCAACAGCCATCTTCACTTTGACCATTGCGGCTGGAATACTATTCGCGGCAAGGATGGCAAGATCGTTCCGACGTTTCCGCGCGCGAAATATTACGCGCCCGAAGGGGAATGGCAATACGCGCGGCGTCCCAGCGAACGAGACACCATCAGCTACATAAATGACAATTACGATTCGCTGGTGCAGAGCGGCCAGATGATTCTGCTCAAAGGCGGCGAGGAAATAGTGCCTGGGATCTCGGTGAAAGCCTTCCCCGGCCACACCGCGCACATGCAAGCCATAATCGTGAACGGCCACCCCGGCTCAAAACCTTCCAGCTTTGAAACGGCTGCCGCCTTTGAAAAGGCCGTTGGCTTTGAAAAGGCTGCCGGACTTGGAACGACTCCTGGCTTTGTAAGGGCGCGGCTT
>JBARKD010000270.1:0-6627 GCA_049800615.1 Acidobacteriaceae bacterium
GGGTTGTAGGTTCGAGTCCTACCTGAGGAGCCAAATAATCAATAGCTTAGAATCTGGTGAAAATAACGAGTGAGGTAGTCTCTGTCAGCACGAATTGTCTCCCAGACCTGAATGTCTTCGACATAGACAGGACCGACAAATAATTGGGCTAACACAAATGCCCTGGGCCCGAATTCGGAATCGCTTTGCATTCTCTCAGCCCGCTCGTGCAAACAAAATTTCTGGCGCGCGCCAGGTAGCTCCTTGGATACCGTCCACAACCCGAATGCGGTGAACTGATCTTTGGCTACGTAATGCGCATCTTCTTGGGTAGCGACCACGAGATAGCCGATGATCTCAAGAGCACCATCCGTGACGGGGAATCTCCGGAGAATCTCGGAGAGAAGAATAGAGTCATTCGTAGCGAGGCAATCGTGAATCTTCTCTCGGAGCAGCTATAAGCGAGCACGTAGAGAATCGTCGACGGGACCCTCGGTTCCAGTAGTAACTCCGAGGATGCATTGGCCGCGGGAGAAACTTTTACAACGCTGAAAATTAGATGAGTAGATTGGTCAGCTCATGGATCAGGGGAGTCATCTGTCCGGAGAAGCTGGCGACCATTGCAGGCAGGAAACCGTCACGGTCTAAGCGCTCGAAATTGAATGGATGTCCGAACGTATCTCCCAACAGTCCTATGAACGCTAATTGGGCGCGCCCATTCCCCTCACGAAATGGATGGATGGCATTGAGTTCGCTGAGAAACTCGGAGATCAGACTGACAAATTCTGTGGTTTCGCGCTCAGCAAACCGCCGTCCATTCCCAAACCGGTCAAATAGAGCGGCCATCTGATCCTGAATGTACTCGGGATAGCAGAAAGAGTTTCCAGCCTTTGAGGCTCTGACCGTGCGATACTGCCCCGCCCAAGCATAAACATCCTGAAACAAATGGTGGTGAATCCGACGGTAATGCGATGGGTCGAAATCGCCTTGAGGCAATGGCTCTTCCGCTCGAAGAGTCGAGATTTCTACTTCAAACGCTTCAAGCTCTTGAGAGTTTTTAATGTTGAGGAGGTTTTGTAGAACGTTGGTACCTGGGTACGAGTACGGATCGTCGAATGCATCGTACATTCTGAGAGCGCAGGTTTAGCGATCGCGGGCCCCGGCAAACGCCCGAATCGTCTCGGCCCGACGTTGATCAGGCGCAAGAACCTCGGTTCGCTTCAGGCGTTCCTCGCTACCAGATGATAGTTTTAGGCCCTCTACCCCCGTGATCGCGGCAAAGTTGCGACGTCCGATTACATATGCTTTTGCTGGAGTCTCACGCGGAGTCGTCTTCACACCATTATCTTATCACGCTGACCTAAACGTGCCTGGGCGCTGGCAGTCAAGGCTCCGACGACCGAAAACTGGTTCGAACGCAGCGCTTTTTCAATCGAATCCAATGACCGTGGGGTTGAAGAAACCAACCATCGAAACGCGCTCCCAATAAGCTCGCCAGGGTCTGGAGGTTACTTTTCTGTACTTCCGCGTGGCTATCCGTACCAAAGAAATCATTTAGATTCGCGAGTGCGCGGCCACTCATAACCCAAAGGTCGGCGGTTCGAAACTGCCCCGCGCAACCAAGCTTGTTTGCCAAGAATCAAGTCTGTTCTCCACGGCCATGGGAGCAGAGCCGGCTGTATGCTTGGGAAAGAAGTTGGGAAAATTTAGCGCCGAATGAGCTCCAAAAATGCCGTTCGGCTCCGCGTAAGTCACTGAAAATACAAGAACTCCGGTGGTCTCGAAACCCCTGTTAACCGAAGGGTTGTAGGTTCGAGTCCTACCTGAGGAGCCAAATAATCAACAACCTATAGACTCATCACTTCCAAGCTTGGTCCACCTTGGTCCAGTTGTTGCGTGACCTCGATTGGTCGCCGTTCAACATTTGCGTGCTCCACGCCGACCTTCTTTGCGCTGTCATCGATCAGAGCGGGATGCTCCCATCCGGCAAGAATCCCCATCGTCCGAGAGTTCATTGCGTTCAGGACGTTCTCCTCGATCGCCTGGACATACACGTCGCCCGCGGTCTTGATGCTCGCATGGCGTAGCGCCCTTGAGCGTCCTTCGGCAACCGCGCTTCTGCAGGTCGGTCCCCATCGTCCGCCGCATTACTTGAAAAGACAACCGACTCTTTTTCACTGTTGCCTTATGAGCGCCCTATCTTGTCGATTTCTCGCTTGATGGCCATCTCTTCCAGTGTCGCCAGGGGCAACGAGAGGAACAGCCCGATCCTGCGGTCTAGCACCATGAAGGCGTCACGAAACGCTCGCGCGATCTCCTCTGGAGTCCCCTGGACCGCCGCCGGATCAGCAATACCCCAGTGCGCCGTCATCGGCTGCCCCGGCCAGTACGGACACTGTTCCTTCGCGGCGTTGTCGCACACAGTAAAAACGAAGTCGAGCTTCCGCGCTTCTGGCCCGGAGAACTCGTCCCATGATTTGCTGCGCAGTGCCGACGTCGAGAGTCCCGCCGATTCGATCTGCTGAAGTGCTTCCGGTCGTGGCTGTCCGGTTGGATGACTGCCTGCGCTGTAGGCAGTGAACTTGCCCTTACCCTTGTGGCTGAGGATCGACTCGGCCATGATCGAGCGCGCAGAGTTGCCCGTGCACAGGAAAAGAACGTTGTAATGTTCGGCCATGATCCTTATTTCTTTGCTCCTGCCAGAGCAGGCGTGCAGCAACCGGGCAAGCAACAGGCGGCTTGGGGTTTGTTCGCGCGGACGAAGGCGCTGAAAAACTTCCCGTCCACCTGGGGAGCGATGGCGTCCACGTCAACGCCGGCCTCGGTGAGGAAATGGCGGGCATCCTCGACGTTGTAGACCCGCGTGGACTCGACAGTAGCATCCTCGAATCCGGCATCTTTCAGCTTCGCGATGTACTCGCTCTCTTCGAGCGCGCCGGCGATACAGCCAACCCAGAGCAACATGCTTTTGCGTACAACCTCCGGCATAATTCCACGAACGACCACATCAGAGACAGCGAACCGTCCGCCGGGCTTCAGCACACGGAAGGCTTCACGGAGGACACGATCCTTGTCGGCGGAGAGATTGATGACGCAGTTCGAGATGATGACGTCGACGGAGTTGTCAGGCAGCGGGATGTTCTCGATTTCGCCTTTCAGAAACTCCACGTTCGCGACGCCCGCCTGCTTCTGGTTCTCGCGTGCGAGTGCCAGCATGTCATCTGTCATGTCCAGGCCGTATGCGTTGCCGGTTGGCCCGACACGCTTCGCCGAGAGCAGTACATCGACGCCGCCGCCCGAGCCAAGATCGAGTACGATTTCTCCAGGCCGAAGTTCGATCAGCGCGGTCGGGTTGCCGCATCCAAGCGATGCCAGGACGGCCTTCTCTGGAATCACCCCAGTTTGATCCGCATCGTAGAGATTGGTGGTGATCGGATCGCAGCAGCGAAGGCCCGGATCGCAACATGCCTGCACACTGCCTGATTGCGCCACAGCGCGCGCCGCGCTTCCATATTTCTCTTTGACCTGTTCCTGAACGCTTGTTGTCGATTCCATCGTCGCGTCTCCTCGCATACGCTAAAGCGAATCTATTATTGTCTGGACGTATTCGTCAAGGCGCATATAATTGCAGTGTGAATCAGTCCCCGAAGAACTACGACCTGGCACTCCTGTTTGCCGCGCTCGCCGATCGCACCCGGCTCAGGCTCCTGAACCTGATGGATGGCAAGGAAGTGTGCGTCTGTTATTTTGTGGAGATCCTTGGGCAGGGCCAGCCCAAGATTTCACGACATCTTGCCTACCTGCGCCGCGCGGGCATCGTCGCTGCTCGCCGCGAAGGGAAATGGATGCACTACAAGATCGTCGTACCGAAGCACGCCGGCGCCGCACGAATACTGAGCGAAACGCTCTCCGTCCTCAGTGAAGACAAGACGATGCAGGCGGACCTGTCGAGATTGAACAAGGCCTGCTGCGCTCCTCAGAAGCTACCGGCACTCGACGGAGCACCTTTGCCGATTCCCGTCGAAGCCGTCCTTTGTGCCAACCGCTAAACCTTCCTGGACAGGTTCATCTTCGCCAACAGAGCCAGCACCGCGACAGATTTGTGCAATCTGGTGCGGACTACGTCTGCCCGGCGCGGCGCCGAGCATAGTGGGGAAGTTACAGAGGCTGAGATTCCAGATTCAGACGTTTCACACGGGGTGAACGTTTCGTTTGTTAGCAACGATGGGCTGCGCTACCTGGAAGACGTTTCCAGGACCATGAACATGGCCGCCGGAGTATGCAGGAGACCAACGTTATTTTGATATGAGCCAGTCCTTCGAGTGGCAATGAATCCGCATCAAACCGGGTAGCAGCCGTAAACAGGTTGTGGTAGATTGGCAGTGCCTCCGGACAGGAGGCCGCGCGATGGAATCCGCGAAAATCGTCTTCTGAAATAGGGGACTGATGACTCCTTTACCGGGACAGGAGCGCGTGATTCTCGCTATCTCGACGAACACCAAAGAACTTCCTGAATTTAGATCCCGGCGGAAACACGTCCGGCACGCGGTGAATCTAAATCCATCCACGTCGCAGGAGTCGAACGATGATGAATGATGCAGCCTACAAAAGAATCCTGGTTGGGGATGACGGTACTCCCGAGGCTCAGCGCGCGGTTGACGTCGCGATCTCGCTTGCACGAAGTCTCGATGCAAAGTTAATCCTTATCGGCGTTGTAGCTCCGCAGAGCCCGGAGTCTCAGGCAGAGGGTTACGGTTTGGAGGCCATTCCTGAGGCGAGGCAGAAATTAGACGAGGCGCTACGCCGCAAAGTCGAGGCGAGCGGGAAATCCGCAAAGGAAGTGGTCATCGAGATCCTCGAAGGAAAGCCGGACGAGGTGATCGTACAGAGAGCAGAGGAAAGTTCTGCGGACTTGGTAGTGGTTGGACGACGAGACATCACGCGAGTGAGGCATTGGCTGGAAGGGTCCACGTCGGAAAGTCTCGTGCGTCATTGCCCGATTTCGGTGCTAGTGGTTCACTAATGGGCAGGTCGCCGCGTGTGGATACAAAGTACGGACCAATGCAAAGAGTGTCACTCCTTGGGATGACTTGCATCGGTGGGAGTCTTAGTGAAGGTAGCCATCTTTTCGGATATTCACGCCAATATCCCTGCTCCCGAAGAATTTTCGGAGCCTATAGCGCCAGCTCAGAGCAGGTTTTAATGACAGCATCCAGTTTGTCCAAAACCTCCGGCTCCCTGGTTTCGTCGCCGCCAGGCTTGCGCAGAGCGGATCTGAGGCTGTCCGTGACCATCGCGACCCCGGCATTGAGGTCCTTCTCAAAGTGGCTCATGCTTAGCTGTAGCCGTTCGACGTAATCGTAGCGAACCCGGCCTGCATTCATGTCCAGCAGTTGCCACATTCGATTCTTCGTGTTTCGCAGGACGATCGGCCGCAAAAGGAAGCGCGGCAAGGTCAGCAGAAACGAATCGAGCGAATGAAACACGCGCTCAACCCTGTAGTACAGACGGCTTTCCACGCGAAGCGGACACTCGATCGACACACGCTCCACCGGTATTTCGAAAAGCGCGCCGGCGGATCGTTGAAGGCATTCCAGGATTGAATTGGCGCGCGCCACGAAGCGGGCCGAGAGAACGTCAAGTCGCCTCTGAACCTCGTCGTCCTCCTGAGCTCTCCAACTCCGGAAGACGGACTCTATCTCGTGCATGAGAAATGTTTCCAGGAGAGTTCCGAAAGCGCGGCCCGTCTCTCTGGGATGGGCAATTTGGAAATCTTTGAGATGTTGCCGCAAGACGGGAACACGCTCCTGGACATGCGTATTCAGACCACGTTCGACGGCACTTACAATCTCAGCGGAATGTTGCCGAAGCAGCATCTGGAGCTCATGCATTTCAGACTCTGTTTGCTCCAATAATCGGTCGAGCGCCAGCCGCTTCTGAACCAGATCATCTGGGCTCATCGCCCGGGCACGCACGCCTATCGCCGCTGCGAACTTGAGCGTACGAGCAATGCGCAACGCATCCAGCGAGACGGAATGCACAAGGACCTGGCTTTTCTCCTCGGCTAGAAAGGTTCGTAAACGCTTCTCGAAGACCTCGATCCCGCTTGAATCCGGATCCTGGGGGGCATGGCGCCGTTCTGCAAGAGCTTTGCGCGCCGAAAGGCAGAATATCTCCGGTGAATCCACGCGCAGGCGGCTCAACTCGTCTTCAAGAAAACGCGAGATGTGACACACCTCCTGGGCCGAGGCTACGTCGGTCTTGTTCAATATGAAAAAGAGCTTCGGAATCTGCTCCTTCAGGTTTCTGAGGAATTGCGACTCGACCTCGGTGATCGGTGGGTCTACGGAAAGTACCACAATACCGGCATCAACCTGTTCGAGATAACTCTCTGTCGTGCGCGTGTTGTGCGCGTGTGTTGATCCGATGCCGGGAGTATCGATAAGGATGATTCCGCCTTCGAGGAAAGGCGAAGGGTAAGCGAGTTCGACCGAGGCCACCTGCTTCTTGTTGCCCGGATTGCCGGATTCCGTTATGTAATCTGCCAGCGTATCCAGGTCAACAGTTTCCCGTCGTCCATTCGAGTACAGGATGGCGGCCTCCGGCGCTGGGCCATATCTGATTTCGGTGATGAGAGCAGTCACAGGG
>JBARKD010000271.1:0-20095 GCA_049800615.1 Acidobacteriaceae bacterium
TCTTACGGAGTTCTCACTGGGCGGATCCAGGCAGCGCATCGTCGGAGGACTTCTGGGCCATTGGGCGGTATGGACCAAAACTGCCGTCAGTCATCTGGAGACGGCAAAGCAGGCTGGCGGCATGGTGGATGGCATGCTACTAACGCTCGCACAGCAGATCACCGATGCGAACGCGGCCTTCTTCGATGTCGCCAATAACTTCGCCGGATGTATTCCAGGAATTCATGAGGTTCTGCGGCGGCAGGGCCTGCTCGAGGGCAATTGGTGCCTCGATCCCGACGAGAATCTATCGCTCGGGCAGAGTGAAGAGATCGATCGCGTCTATCGCCCCTACCCCCATCTCAACGATGACACATTTGTCAGAGAGCATGTAGACGAGTGGCTGCGTTGAAAAAATCACGAGTTCCGGCGAGCACCGGGCTGTATTGGCGACGCGGCATTCTGCTGCTGTTGATTTGCCTGGCGCCGCTGCTTTCGCTTCGAGGGCGAAGTGACGAAGCTCCCAAAGACAAAAGCGTCCAGCGCGGACACGATCGATTTGAGCGGGCCTGCGCGATGTGCCATGGCGCCGCGGCAACCGGAGGCGTCGGTCCCAATCTGATCCAGTCTTCCCTGGTGCGCCACGATGAGGGAGGAGATCAGATCGGCCCGGTGGTCTGGAAGGGGCGTTCGGAAAGAGGGATGCCGGCATTTCCTACTCTGACTGCGGGGGATATATCGGATCTTGCTGCCTTTCTTGAAAAACTCATCGCTACCGCCAGTGTCGTATCGTCAAACGGGCTGGCCGGCGACGATTCGCTCAAAAAGCTTCTTACCGGGAACGCGGAAAAGGGCAAGCAGTATTTCTATGGACCCGGAGGCTGTTCCCACTGTCATTCCCCGGCCGGGGATCTCTCCGGAGTCGCCCGCAGGTATTCCCCAACAGAGCTCGAAGGGCGAATCCTTTACCCTTCCGGTCAAAGCGTAACGGCAACTGTATCGTTAGCCTCGGGTGAGAAATTACAAGGCAAGCTCCTTCATCTGGACGCATTTTATGTCTCGATCGAGGATGCGAATGGAACGTATCGGTCCTGGCCGCTTGCGCAGGTCAAGGTAGAGGTGAAGAACCCGTTGGCTGCTCATCAGGATTTGCTGGGCAAATATACGGACGAGGACATTCATGATCTCTTCGCGTATCTGGAGACCTTTCAGTAGAGCGGCCGCCTTTGGGCTGCTTCTGCTGCCAGGTACTTTTCCATATTCTCCCCGTCTGCTCGCGCAGGCCTCCGATCCAGCGGGGAGCATTCCGTCTGTCAGCAGCGAATGGCCTACCTTCAACGGCGATTTCTCGGGCAGACGCTACAGTCTTCTTTCACAGATCAATCAGAGCAACGTCGGCTCGTTGAAGCTTGCTTGGGCCTTTCAAACCCACGCGGTTGCGCTCAAGTCAACACCGCTCCAGGTGGGCGGCGTGCTGTACTTTACCGTTCCCAACCACGTGTGGGCAGTCGATGCCAAGACGGGCGCGCAGATCTGGGACTTCCAGCGAAGTTCAGAGGGCGACGATATCGGACAGCGCGGCGTGGGTTTCTATCGCGGAAGAATTTACTTCGGAACTCCTGACGCTCACTTTCTGTGCCTCGATGCGCGAAACGGAAAGAAGATCTGGGAGGTCACGGTAGAAGATATTAAGTTTGGCTACTACATTAGCGCGGCTCCTCTAATCATCAAGGGGCTGGTGATCTTCGGAACCTCAGGGGACTCGGCGAATATTCGCCACTACATTGAAGCCCTGGACTGGCAGACGGGAAAGCTCGTTTGGCGGACCTCAACCACGCCGGAACCAGGATCCCCCGCGGCCAAAACCTGGCCGAACGAGGACGCCCTGAATCATGGCGGAGGTCCTGCTTGGCTGACTGCCAGCTATGATCCCAGTCTCAACCTGATCTATTTGGGAACCGGCAATCCACATCCCGTGCTCGCCGGCGCCTCGAGGGCGGGAGACAATCTGTACACCTGCTCGATACTGGCGTTGAATCCCGACACCGGAGCTATCGCCTGGTACTTTCAGGAGTCTCCTCACGATACTCACGACTGGGACGCAGTCGAAACAACTGTCCTGTTCGACGCAAGCTTTCGTGGAAAGATGCGCAAGCTGCTGGCCCAGGCGAGCCGCAACGGTTACTTTTTCGTGCTCGACCGCGCGACCGGCGAGAGCCTGCTGACCACTCCCTTTGTCTCCGCGAACTGGGCCTCAGGCATCGGCCCCAAGGGAAATCTCATTCCGAATCCCGCCAGGATGCCGCAGCCCGATGGAGCGCTCGTCCATCTGGCCGAGGATGGAGCGACCACCTGGATGGCTCCCAGCTTCGATCCCCGGTCGCAACTGTTCTATTTGAATGCCTGGCGCGGATACAGTTTCTGGTATCTGATTACCGGGCCTGACAAGGTCCCCACTAATCATCAGGGTGGAGGGTCTATAGCGTTAACCGCTAGCTCCGTGCTATTGGCTCTCGACTACCAGACGGGAAGGATCCGTTGGCAGAGAGAGAGCGGCAAAGGCATGCACAGCATCGGCATTTTAACAACGGCGGGAGACCTTCTTTTCACGGCGGATGGAAATGGAAACCTCCTGGCGTTAGATCCCTCGGACGGCCGTGTGCTTTGGCACACCCGGCCTGGCGGAATTCAAAATGACGTTTCTCCGATTACCTATGAAATCGACGGGACCCAATACGTAGTTACGGGAGTCGACGGTGTAATGTATGCCTGGACGTTGAAGGGAAGTCTGTAGATGGAGGCCGGACTGATCACGGAAATCCGTCTCACGGAAATCCGTCCAGGGATGCGGACAGTGCAGCTCTATCTGCACGAGCAGTACGTTCCGGAGGCCGCCCCGGTTAAAAAGAGGCGTGTGCGTGATAACGTCAGCCGAACTCCGGACCCGCTGCCGCCAGCAGCTCGGTGGGAGTTCCCGGAAGGGCGGTTAGGCCGCAGGCCATGCGCACGAAGTCGCGCTGCTTGTGAAACCCATGCGCGGTGAGCGTTGGAACCAGCGTGGTGGGGTCGAGTACGTCGACAAAGACTCTTCCCGAGGCGGCACGTATCGCATCCCCGAGAAGTGCGGGACCCGCTTGAGGGCTGGAAACGAGTGGGCCGATGTGCGATGCCACCGAACCCTTCCGTAGGATCGTAAACCCGTGAGACGAGGCGAAGGCCACACTGCCCGGACGGGCGAGAAAGTTCTCCAACAGGAAGCGCCGATCTGCGCCGAATGCCGGCCGGTCCGAAGAGAAATTCGCTACGGCGCTTGTCGCCGCGAATTCGCTTCCTGGGCCTTCCCATCGTTCCATGGGGCAAAGTGGTGCAAAGCCAAACCCGGCATAGATGCTCGCGGCGGCCGGAACGGCGTCGAGCAACGCTGCCCGTCCGCTGTCCCGAAGGGTGGCGGTGCAATCGGCGACGAGACGCGTGGCGAGGCCGTGGTGGCGCCATTCGGGAGTGACTAGCACCATCGAGACCCAGCCAAGAACGGGTCCGTACGGAAGAGTCGCGGAGGTTGCAATGAGCCGTCCGCCGGCGACAAAGCCGAGGACCCTGCCGTGAGTAAAGAAAATCTTCCAGTCGTCTGCGATCTGGTTCCATCCCGCCTCCTGAGAAAGCAGGAGCGCCTGGGGAACCCAGGCAGAGTCGAGCAGCATGGGCCCGCGTATCTCGTGGGTCATTGCCTGGTCGCGGCCGGGTGGCATTCCGCGCTCTTGCCATTTAAACGGAGTTGCGCAAAGTCTCCGGTTTCGTCGAAGGAGCCCAGCCCGATCTGCCCGCACAGAAATGTCCGGTCGACAACGGAAAACAAAGGCTGTGCCTGCCGATCTACAAAGACCTGGATGGAGCCGGAACCCACATCCCGCGCAATGCGCACATCGTGCCAGGACAGGTCCGGCAATGCGGCTTGAGCGGAGACCCCGGCGATTCGTCTGCGTTCTCCGCCATCGACGATGAAGATGCCATTGTGGACAGAGACCTTCGTCCCGGGATCTTTCGATAAGTGGGCGTAGTAAAAGTGCAGTGTATCCACGTAGCCAAATACGATAATCATCGATCCATGTTCGCGTCTGATCTTCAGGCTGAGGGCAAAACTGCCTACGCTTACTCCTTTCAGCCGCGCGAACTGCAACGGCCGGCGCGGCACACCCGGAGTCCGGGGACGCAGCATGTGGAGGTAATGGAGCTGGCCTTCTCCAAGAATCTGCCAGTCCTCGGGGAAAGGCATATCAAAATGGCTCAGGGTCCCGGGAGAGAAATCGTCCCGGACGTTGACATGACCTGTTTCCTGGGCCACGGCCGGAAGCAATAGCCAGGCCAGGGACACTGCCATCGCACCGAAAGCACGCAGACGTCGAAGCATTTTCATCGCACCTCAGCGCGGAGCCGACTCTGGTTATCGAGATTTGGCGTCCGCTCATTTGCGGACGGCACAGAGATGGCGTAGATGGCGGCGGCGCCGAGTACACCGGCGACCGCCAGACCGGACCATACCCAATGGTAACTGTGATAGATGTCAAAGTATCTTCCGGCAATCCACGGCGCCAGCCATTGCCCGATGGTATAGCCCATGATGATTAAAGCCAGCAGTTTGCCCAGGGAACCGATGCCAAAACATTCGGCCGCTACAAGTGGAATCAACATATAGTCGGCGCCCATACAGAAGCCGAAGATCACGGCGAAGGAGAGAGCCGCAACCGGCCGCTGCGCGAGATAGAGGATTGGAATCGACGCTGCAAGCAATAGGTAGAACAAGGCCATGGTATTTTTCTTCTTGAAGTGATCGGCGATATAACCTACAAGCACCCGCCCCCCCAGGCTCGATGCCAGCAGGACCGACATGTAGCGCGCAGCGGTTGTGCTCGAATACCCCTGATCTTTCATGACATAAATGAAATGCTGGATGACCGTGTTGATCGCGCCGACCACCAGTAAAGGACCGGCTACCATGAGCCAGAAGTTGCGGGTGCGGATTGCAGCGGAGATACTCCACGATGCGCCGCGCGCCGCGTCGCTCTCGCGTGCTGACGCAACCCCATCCGGTCTTAGCCCCATGTCTTCGGGTCCGGAGCGCGTAAGCCAAAGACCCACTGGAAAGAGCACCACCAGGATAAGAGTTCCCGTCGCTTCCAGAGCGTGGCGCCATCCGAAGTGCAGGATAAGAAGATTCATCACCGGTGGGGCCACCACTCCCCCCAACCCGAGACCCAGGTAGGCATAACCCATGGCGCGACCGCGCCGCACGTGGAACCATCGAGAGACCAACACTTGGTTGGAGATCGGCCCGGAGAGCGTGTAGCCGACTACTTCCAGAAGGCAGAGCACCTCATACTGCCAGAGCTTGTGCATCTGGCCCATCAGAATCAGTGGAAAGCCAATGAGGCCGATTCCGGAGAGAATGACGCGGCGCGCGCCAACGCGGTCGATGAATGCGCCCGTCAGCACCCCGCAGGGAAGTCCCAGAAAAAGAAACCCCAGTAGAAAGCCCTGTGTTACCTGGCCGCGCGCAAATCCGAGGCCGGCCGTGAACGCCGGGTAGAAGACAGGGAAGCCATAAAAAATCACTCCAACAGAAAAGAAGAGATTCAGGAAGGCGGCCACCACGATCCACCATCCGTAAAAAATACGGGAAGATCGTCCGCAACCGCTTGGCGGTCCTTTCTCAATTGTCCGCGATGTACCCATCATCGAAAGAACAACTCCCCCATTACTCGGCGTAGGTTTTTGTGATCAGACCCTGTAGGAATAGCTGGGATTGCAGAATATCTGTCGTCTGGCGTGGACCTTCGATCTCCCTCTCGATGGTGATCGCACCTGCATAGTTCACGCCCTTGAAGCGCTTGAAGAGGGCAGGGAAGTCCACTCTCCCTTGGCCAATCGGAACCTCCCTGCCGAAGTTGCGCGGGTCGGTGGGAAACAGACCATCCTTCGCGTGGACTCCTCGTACAAGATGCCCAAAGACGTCCATAGCATCGACTGGATTTCCCTTACCGCAAAGAATGAGATTGGCCGTGTCAAGATTCACGAAGATGTTATCCGTGCCGACGTCTTGAATCATTCGTAACATCGTTATCGGGGTGTCTTCACCGGTTTCAGCCAGGAGCATTCGGCCTTGCTCCTTACAATACCCAGCAACTTCCCGTATTGCCGCGATTGCCTGCGGATAGATCGGGTCATTTGGGTTTTCCGGTATGAAACCGAGATGAGTATGGACCGAGGGGATGTTGCACTGGCGGGCGAAGTCGGCGGCCAGCTTGAGAGCCTGGATTCGGGCACGACGGTTCGGGTTGGCAGGGGGCACAATTCCTACTGTGAGCGGTCCCTCATAAAAATTAAAGACCCTTGGCCCGGGATTATGTTCACTTACGGCGCTGACCTCGACACCGTATTTGCTCAGCGCCTTCAAGAGCGGATTTACGTCGTCGAGCGTGAGGTGTTCGAAAAAGATCTGGCAGTTTGAAAAGCCGAGATCGTGAACCCGCTTGATGGTCGCGTCAGCCGTTTCGTTGGTGCCGACTTTTGACACCACACCTAAGCGAGGCATGTGGGCCGTCGGAAGCGACGCGTTGTGCCGATCTTCAGCATCCGAGAAGTGCAGCATGTTGGCAAGGCAGGTTGCACCAGTTGCCCGTACGAAGCTTCGGCGGTTTAGGACTCCCATTTCTATTGGCTCCCCTACGACGATTCGCTGAAATCCATCATCCTCGGAGCTCGCCGAAAGCCTCTCGTCGTGACCGCCAGGTAGGCGAAGCCGGTCAGGAACCAAATCCCGCCGACGATCTTGGCCAGCAGGTTCAGATTCCACCAGATCGAAGCGCAAAAGACTAAACCAATCAGTGGAGCAACGACATCGACAAAGATCCTGCGCCGAGGTGCCTTGCGCAATAAGCCGAAATGCCAGAATGCCGACAGATTCACACCCATGAAGGCAAGAAAAGCACCGAAATTGAGAAGCTCTCCCGCGTGCTCATATGCGTTTCCAATATAGTTCAGCCCGACGGCGCCGCAATAGGCAATCGCTCCGACCAGAAGAATGTTGTAGGTCGGCGTATTTGTCTCGGAGTGGATATGAGCAAAGAATTTCCTCGGCAGGACACCGTCCCTTCCCATCCCGAAAAGAAGACGCGCCGCTCCCAGACCTCCGGTGAGTGCACTGCCTAAGGCCGCCAGCATCAGCACGGCGCCCATCGCCTGGAATAGCCAAGGACCGCCCACGCGCCGGCATACATCCATGAACGCCGTTTCCAGGTTCGAGAAGGTATGCCAGTCAGGCCAAATCCGCTGTCCCAGGTAAACTTCGGCGCCGCTCAGAACTCCAGTCAGAATACAGACCGTCACCGTCGCCAAGAGTACATTGCGCTTGGGATTCTCGACATCTTCGGAAAGCGTCGTGATACCGTCGAAGCCGATGTAGGTCAAGGCTGCAAAGGAAGTGGCGCCCCAGATGCGCCGTAGGTCGAACGTTCCAGCAGCGTAGAAGGGCTCGAAAGAAAATAAGCCAGCCCACTGTTCGCGTTGGAATAGGTACCGAACCGCAAGAAGAAAGAAAGCCGCAATCACCGTGCACATTGCAATCAGGAGCAGTTTGTTGGCGCGCGCCGAGGATTTGATGCCAATGAGATTCAATGCTGTGAAGAAACCAGCTACGACGAGAGCGATGATCGGGAAGGAAACGGCGGTAATGTATCGACTCCCTAGAGCAGCCGATATCCATATGACATTGAGTAATGGCTGCAGCAGGTAATCGAGCAGCATCGCCCAGCCGATAAGAAACCCAAAATGTGGGTTGATCGTCCTCCCTACATACGTATAAGCGGAACCTGCCGATGGGTAGACCGCGGCCATGCGCCCATAGCTCACCGCTGTAATCACCATGGCGAACATCGCAATCAGAATCGTCGTGACCGTGTGGCCGTTGGAAAGTTTTTGTGCGACGCCGAATAGAGGAATAGGTGCTGTCGGCTGGATAAGCACCATGCCGTAAAAAATGAGATCCCATAGTCCGAGAACTCTTCTAAGTCGAGGCTGGGATCCGGGTTGGGTGGCTTCCGTCATCGCTTTCCGAGTGCCTTCATGAAGATGGGAAAAATTCTATCGCGGCATCCCGGCAAGGTGTGTAATCACAGCGTTCCGGAAGTCATCTTCTCCGTGGTCTGTGAAGAGCGAGGTGTTCGGCTCATATCCTCCCTGACGAACCGCCTCTCCGGTCGGAAGATAGCCCAACCACCCGTTCAGGATTCCAATGTAGAAAGTATAGGGAAACCGGGACTGATTCCGTACGTCGATGGCGATCTTACAAAATAGTTCAACGGGCGCGCCCCAGAGCACCGCATCGTGATTGATTTCCAGGAATGGCACCGGCACTTGAACCAGCGCGGCCCCTCCCGGAGCATTCCGTATATATCTTCCCATCGCCGCCGGCCAGGTTAAGCCGGGACGCAGAGGGCTTTCGACGATCGCTTCACTTTCGGTCAGGACAACATCGGAAGTCATCCCAGCAATGTGCGCATTCGCCTGGAGAATCCGATCGCCGAGCAAAACCTTGAATTGGTTGAGATGGCCCGACTCCGGATTGGGATAAACACTGTAAATCGGGGCCAGATTTCCCTCGGCGCCATTCAAAAAGAGCACAGGCGCACCGAGTTTCTGTTCCACGTACTGGGACACGACACCAGGAACATCGCCCGTAATCTTGAGGTTTTCTTGTCCCAGGTCAGTCCCATGGATCGCATAATTCGCGAGGAGCGCGATTAATTTCCCAGCGGTTGTTTCCACCCGGATCAAGCCGATCTGACGGTCCGTAGGACCGTCCGGATTCAGGCCGATGGTCACTTTTCCATCTTCGTCCATGGCCCGCCGATCGATATTCGCCGTGGCGAAGCCCGTGCCGAAGCCAAGGCGCGCCGACTGTAGCTTCTGACCCGCTTCACGAAGTCCTTCGATCAGTTTATCCTCTGCGAACTGCGTGTATTCAGGATTTGACTCGCCCCCCGATGCCTGTTTGTATCGCTCCGGCATAAATACCGCGGGCGTACCCGGGGGGCCGATCTCTGGCGCAGAGTGGGTATGGGTTACAGCCCACCAGATGCTTTGTGACGGTATCCCCAGTTTTTCGCGGATATCCTGCTTCACCTTGTCCACATAGGCGGGGGACATCATGCAGGTGTCGGTGGAGACAAAAAAGACCCTCGTCTTCCCGTCATCCAAAACAGCAATCCGATGATAGAGATGGTCGTGCACACCGTCAGATTGCCGCGCCGCATACCCTGCAAGCCATTGCGGGCTAGTGGGGGTTATGTCCACCTGGACGGCAGAAGCGCGCAACGTTCCGCCATAAGCGCTCCCGGCTAACGGGAGACACGCGATCAGGACCAATGAGATTTTCCACTGCATCTTTCGGCTCCTTGTTTTCACATCGTTATCCTGCGCGGGACCGACACCTGCTAAATCAAGCGCAGGAGGCCCCAAAATCCGACAACCAAAATCACGGCCAGGGCCCATCCGAACGCAAGCCCCGACAAGTCAGCGCTGTAAGCTCTGAAGAAATTGACCCCGCAAGTCACTCCACGAAGGTTGAAGAGATTCACGAGGATCAACTGTTGTCCTTTTTCCGCATGATCGCGGCTTGGCTCCCGCGATAGACCTTGCCATCGTATGTCGTGCTCTCCGTCTGGACGCTGGTTCACAGCATCCACGGGGGAGGAATCCGAAGGCGTCTGCAGGCGCGCAAAGAACAGCTCGACGTCTGACTGCGGTTCTGGACGCGTCAGCAGGCTCATCACGACGAGAGAGACGATCCCGGCGGTAAACGCAACAGCGAAAATCCTGGGGCTCCAAAAATCGAGTCGACGGTGCTCAAGGCTGCACAGCAGAAGGTTGGTGCCCAAGGCTGCAAATAAGCTGGTCACGGCTCCCCAGCGATTGGCTCTCTTCCAAACGACTCCCCCCACGATGCAAATACCCATGTAAGTGGCCATGCTCTCCGTCAGCAGGAAGGAATTGAGCACCTGTTTCACAAAAAGAAGGCTGTATACCACTCCTGCCAGCGTAATCAGTAACCCGCTGGCTCGTCCCACCCAGAGGTAATAGTGATCGGGCCTTCCCGGCATCAGACGTGTGCGGTAGAAGCCCTGAGTAAACAGGGCGCCGGAATCCACCAGGAAGGCGGCACACGTGGACATGGTAGCCGCCAGCACGCATGCGATCAGCAGCCCGCGAACACCCGAAAACAGGACATGCCCACAAACAAAGCCAAATGCGTCCTCTGGATCGGCAAGGCTCCGGACGCCAAAGGATCCTTTCATGACCATCACCGCCACCATCAGGCCCAGGACAGCCCAACCGGCGGTACACACGCGCTTAATATAGTTCCCGTAGAAGAAGCCGATACGACACGCGCGCTCAGTCTTGCCCGTCCCAACGGCGGCCGGAATGTGAGGCTGGGCCATGATGCCGATGAGGCCATTCACCGTCAACACAACAATCGCCCAGATACCGACTCCATGAGGCGTAGCCAGCGACAATTGGGAGGGCAACAGAGTCGACTTCATCCCAGCCATGCCGCCGACGGTGGCCCACCCCAGCGGGATCAACAAGAATGACAAGACGATGATGAGAAATCCTTGTAGGACATCGGTCCACGCCGAAGCCACCAGACCGCCCAGAAAGCTATACACGATAAAGGTCGCGGTCATGGCGAGCACGATGTGGTTGACGCCGAGTGTGCCTCCGGCCGCCTGGTTGATGACCTTGCCGGCTCCCTTCAACATTGCCGCAGTGTTGATGATCAAAAATCCAACCGCGAAGAGGGTATAGATGGCGCCCATCCATGGACCATACCGATCCTCCATGACTTCGGCAGTCGTCGTTCGGCGAAAACGGCGCACGACGGGAGCAAGAATCCAGAAGAACGGGGTAGCAAAAAGGTTCTTCCACTGATACCAAATCCCCGATGCTCCAATGCTGTAGACAGCGCCGATAAGGCTCACGGGCATTTCGGCATGAGTCCCGGTGCTGAAGACCTGGCCCATCATCACCAGTTTCCCGAAACGGCGTCCCCCCAGAAAGTACTCGCTGGTGCCACGCACTCTCAGGCTGGCGACCACGCCAATGGCAGCCACGATGACAAAATAAAAAATCAGGACGAGCCAATCGGCCCGCGTGATCAGCATGAGAGCGCCTGCCCGAGGGCGATCTGTGGGTTGCCTCTCATCAGTTTTTCTGCATCGGCGGGGGAGATATCCAAATACTGCGTCAGATTATGGAAACTCCTGGGCATGGTGATCGCGGAGCCCACCAGATGAGAGCGATCCGGAGCCCGAGGAACCAGGTCTTCGCCAATCTCCAGCACCCATCGCCCAAAACGATAGGTTCCCGGTCCCAGATCCGCCGCCACGATGGCGTCCGTTACCACGATGGCCCTCTCGACTCCGGTTATATCCAGATAGTTTCTGAGCGCGAAGAATGGAATGTGCGCCCCATCCGCGATAAAACATGACCACAATTGATCACTCAGGCTGAGCGCGCGTTGGATGATGTTGTCATGCCGCGGCATGGTTGCGGGACAGCCGTTCCCCAGATGGGTAAACATGGTCAGACCCGCGTCGATTGCTGCTTGTAGTTCGTCTCGGGATGCATTGGTGTGGCCTGCCGAAACCACGATGCCTCTGTCCGCAAGCTCCCGCGTGACCTCGAGGCCGAGATCGTATTCCGGAGCCAAAGTCACCAGCCGCGTTAAACCGCCCGCGCTCTCCAGCAATCTCTCCATCGTCGCCAAATCGGCCGGCCTGATGGCATCGACAGGATGGGCGCCGCGATATCCGGGCTCCGGACTAATGAATGGCCCCTCGATGTGAATCCCTCGAATCACTCGCCGGACAGAGGCATTGTTCTGAACCACAGCGGCCAGCCTGCGCAGACGAGCTTCCATGACCGGAAGCGAGTCTGTGATTACCGTCGCAAGGATGCCTTCGACATTCTGCGCTTCCAGCCGGAGGCAGATCCGCTCAACCTCTACGGCATCAAGACTGTCGCCGTTGAAGTCCACGCCCGCATATCCGTTCACCTGCAGATCGAAATAGCCCATGACTCCAGTCCGTCCAGTTCAGCCGCAGAGTTAATGTCCACGTACAGGGTCGTATTGATCGCCAACCTATTGCGTCAGCCCAAAACATATGATCGTGGAACCCACTGCAATTGCTATATATTGTTGTCCGTCCACGGAAAACGTCATGGGTGAGGTCTTGAATGTGGCATTGAGTGGGAAATGCCATAACGTTTTCCCGTTCCGCTCGTCGACGGCTACGAAATCGCCGCTTGGATCGCCGTACAGCACAAGCCCTCCGGCCGTCCCCAGCACTCCCGCTAACCGCTTGCCGTCGGTCGGCCCCACCTCAGGAATTTCCCAGGAGATTTGTGCGGTATCGATATTCAGGGCACGCAGATACCTCTTGCCTGGAGTTTGCTTGGGGATTACGGCTGTTGTGCTTAGCGGCGACAATTTGACATCGCACTTTTCGAGCGTCATGACGTAGTAGAGACGAGTCTCCGGACTGTACGCGGTCCCGTTCCAATTGGTTGCGGCCTCCGGACAAGTCTCGTTTGTATCCGGCAGGCGTATAGGGCGCCCATCCGGCCCAATGCTGCTGGCCCAAGTCATCTTCCGAATGAAGGAACGGCTGGTGAGAAGCCGGCCATTGGTGCGATCGAAGACATAAAAGAAACCGTTGCGGTCCGCGTGCAGAAGCAGCTTTCGATCTTCTCCCTGGTATTTGGTATCGATCAGGACATTCGGCACGGCAGCGTCCCAATCGTGGGTATCGTGTGGGGTGAACTGGTAGTACCACTTCGCTTTCCCGTTGGCCGGATCGAGAGCGAGCACAGAGTCGGTATAGAGGTTGTCGCCGCCCCTCTCCCGGTCGTCAGAATTCGGATACGGATTTCCCGTGGCCCAATACAACGTGTCGGTCTCCGGGTCATAGGATCCGGTAAGCCACGTCCCGCCTCCGCCATAGGCTACGGCGGACCCCTTCCAGGTATCGAATCCCGGCTCGCCACTTGAAGGAACCGTCCAATGCCGCCAGACGCGTTCGCCGGTTTCGCCCTTATAGGCTGCCAGAAATCCCCGAATACCCCAGTCGCCACCACCCACGCCAACGATAATCATGTCTTTGACAACCAGCGGCGCCAACGTCGCCCCATAATGTTGCCGGTCATCCGGAATCACGACTTCCCATTCAGGCTGCCCGGTGGTCCTGTTTAAAGCCATCAGATGGGCGTTGTCTGTCACCATGAAGACCTTATCCCTAAGAACGGCGACACCGCGGTTGGTGCCGAGGGCCGCATCCGACACCAGGCCTGGAGTGCGCGGGCGCGCATAGTGCCACACCTCGGTGCCGGTACGGGCATCGAGTGCGTAGACCTGATTCGGCCCGGTCACATACATGATGCCGTCCGCGACGAGAGGAACTGTCTCCAACCCGAAGTAGCGCATATTTTCCTGGAAGTAGGGAGTATCCGGGAGGAGCTGCAACCACAAGGGGATGGAAAAGCTCCATTTCATCCCCAACTTACTCACGGTAGCGCTATTAATTTGGGTCAGGCCACTATATCGATTGCCGCTGAGTTCTCCGTTGTAAGTGAGCCAGTCGCCCGGCTTGGGATTAAGGATTCTCGAAAACTCAATTCCGCCCTTCGCGGGGGACGCTGCAGCGGGGTTCACTCCAGGCCGAACGCCGGTTAGCCCGCTCATGTAGGCAAGCAGGCTCTGCGTCTCCTCAGGGCTGGCATGGGAAGGAGGCATAAGCGATCGATTCTCCTCATCGATCTTTGCCACCCCGGCAAGCGAGAGCGCTTGCATATTGCCCTCCAGATCCTGCAGAACAATCGTGAAGTTAGTCTTGCTCCGGGCAAATCCGCGCAGTGTCTTTCCATCCAACAGATGCACCGTCACGAGCTGGTAACCCGGAGTTATTTCTTCGCCCGGCTTCAGTAACTTCGCGCGCATCTGTCCCACGGTCAAAGCGCGTCCTACACGGGAGAGGTCCGGACCGACGGGCCGACCTTTCCCAAACACCATATGACAGGAAGCACACTGTCCTTTCCCCTCGAAAAAGTTTTCACCGGCTGCGCGATCGCCCGGCACGGCGGTTTCGGACGCTGATGAATTCAGGGATATGATTAAAGCCGCCAAGCTGTCCAGGGTCGGACTCGGCAGATCGAACGGCGGCATGCCCGCCACGGGGAAGCCGTTTCGGATCAGAGTGTGCAGCGATCCAACCGATCGCCCGCGCAGGTCGGGATTGTCGCTGAGCCCCGGCGCCTGCTGCGATCCGCGCGCATCCACGCCGTGGCATCCGGAGCAAAGCTTGAGATAGGTTTGCTTGGCATCGGTAGTTTGCGCGCTGCCGGCGGCAGACAGGTTGGCGCCATCCTGCCCCCAAAGGGGCAATCGGCTCGAACCATAGACAGCGAACAGGAGACCAACTCCCAGCATCCTGAAGGGCCAACGGTATAAGAAATTCATTGCGTCGGTCATCGATGAAGCACTCTGGATTTATCCAGGTTAGTTACACCCGAACGCTGAATCATGGCTGTCGCCGCACTGTCTGCATGCGAGATGTGGTATCTGGACGTTCGCCGGAGACATTGTACTCGGTGGCAGCATGGACGAAATATAGACCGTCAATGAGAAGTTGCCGGCCCCCCGCACCACATAGAGCGCGACAGGTATAATCCAGCAAATTGATTGAGTTAGCCATCTGGAACATAGTGACGGACATATGAGAATAGGACTTATTGGAACGGGAGCAATTTCTCACAAGCACGCACAGGCGTATCAGAACATTGGCTTTCGAGTTACCGTTTGCACAAATCGTTCCGCAGAATCGGGTCGACGATTTGCTGCCCGGTATGGCGCACAATTCGTACCTGCCTACGAGGAAGTATGCCGTCACCCCGACGTGGATATCGTCGACGTGTGTACGTATCCCGACTTTCGCCAACCGGTAGTACGGCTCTGCGCCGAGTCCGGCAAGCACATACAAGTAGAAAAACCCATTGCCACCACGGTGAAAGAGGCCCGCGAGATCATTCGCATCGCGGCCGAGGGAGGCATTTTGCTCAACGTCATCAGCCAGCGGCGCTTCGACGATACCAGTATCTTCCTGGCGAAGGCGATCGCCGACGGGCGCTTGGGCCGGATCCTCGAATGTGACTGCTACGTCAAGTGGTACCGTTCCCCGCAATACTATGCCCGAGTCGGGAAAGGCACGTGGGCCTGCGAAGGAGGCGGCGCGCTCATCAATCAGGCCATTCACCAGGTTGACCTGATGCGCTGGCTTGCCGGTCCGGTGCAACACGTGAGTGCGGACTGGCAGTTGGGTGGAGTTCATAACATCGAGTCCGAAGATGTCGTCAACGCCATCCTGCGTTTTCAGTCCGGGGCGACGGGGGTAATTCAGGCCGCCACAGCTTTCTGGCCGGGCTATACAGAGCGTCTTGAGATTCATGGCACCAATGGGAGCACCATCGCTGCGAGCGGCAAACTGATCACCTGGGATGTCCAGCACGACCGCGGCGATCCAGCACCGCTGGGCGCGGAAGGCGCCTCCGGGGCATCGGATCCTATGGCGGTGTCGGTTGTCCCGCTGGAGCGGCAATTCCTGAATTTTGCCGACTCGATCGGGAATGGACGGAAACCGCTGGTGTCGGGTGAACAAGGGCTGGCTGCGCTCCAGATCGTAGAAGCTATTTATGATTCGTGTCGAACCGGACAAAGAATCGTCCTGGAAAACTGATTGCGAACGGAAGATGGCGCCCGCAAACTCAGTGCACCCTGCGTTCCGCCTTCGGTAACCAGCCATGAGACCGCGCATTCTCAATGTAAGTCCTGCGCAGTGCCGCGATCATGATTCTTGAATTCCCGCACTAAATCTATCAGCGCCGAGACGACGGCTTCGAAGACTTTCTTTCCCTTTTCCTCAGTAGCCAGGGTCGGGTCTCCAGCGACGCCGGTTTTGCTGAAGCGGGTCCAGCGATCCATGAGCAGAACCGGGGACGACATCAACAAATCCATCCAAATAAAACGAGTGGGCGAGATACCAATTTCCTTCTTAGCTTTATCCATCTGCACCCGGGCGGCATCAAGATACAGGTAAACAGACGTCTCCAGTTCGCAGGCGTGCGCCATTCCGCCGGGCTTCTCCGATTCCCGAATTTGCTCGATGGTTTCCTTCGCCAGACTGGGCCAGATGAAAGCACCGCACAATGCGTCCGTCTCAAGGTTCGTTCGCCGCGCCACGAGATCCAGGATCGGCATATTGGAGCCGTGTCCGTCGGCAAGTAGAATCCGCTTAAACCCATGGTGGGCAACGCTGCGGGTGATATCGAGAACGAAGTTCAACATGTTCTCCATGCGGATGTCGATCGTCCCCGGGAAATCCATATGATGGGTTTCAAAACCGTAGGGGACCGGTGGTAACAGCAGCATCTCCCCATCGAGACGGCGAGCGGCCTCTTCGACGATGGACCCAATGATGAAGTTGTCCGTATCCAGCGGTAGATGCAGCCCATGGTCTTCCACAGACCCAACTGGAAGTACAACGACAGGCTGCTGCCGGACGAGTTCCGGGATCTCCTGCCAGGTGTAATGTTGATAGTAGTATTTAATCCGTCCCGACATCGGCAACTCTCCTTGTAATGAACCACGTTCCTATTTGCGCAGTGCGTCCTGCTGCGACCGCAGTCACGAAGCGCGGTGTTCTGCTCCCGCGTAGGCGGTACGCAACAGAGACTTGAGCGTATCCAGATCCCGCTGTGCAGCGACCATCACCTGATCATCCGTTTGCCGGCTCAGTGCGATCCCCTGATCATCGGTGACGCCAGGGATCTCATATTCCATATGCAGGGATATGGGGCCATGGAAGCCAGTTGCTGCCACCATTTTCAGGAATTGCGGATACTTACACATCCCCTGTCCTAAAGGACAATTCGTTGCCTGCCAGCCCTTCTCCTGGGTCTTCCTCCAGATAAAGTCCTTCACGCCGACCATCTTCAAACGAGGTAACACCAGATTCGCCGCTATTCTCCAACCCTCCACCCCTCCTTCCATCGACGCATTGTCAAGATCGTAATAGTAGCCGGCATACCTGGGATCCAGAGTGTCCATCACGGAGGCAATATCCCAAAGCTGGCACCCGAGATATCCAGCGTGGTTATGAAAACCCACCTGGACGCCATGCTTCGCCGCGAGGCTCACCAGACCTCGGAATTGCTCGCCGTCCGCGGCCAGTTCCTTGCGAACATCGACAAACTGGTAATGGTAATAACCGGGTTTCAGGAACGGAATGTGCAGTTCCCCGGCCGTGCGAATAATCGGCGCCGCCGTCGGGTCATTCTCCGTCAGCAACTCGGTGGTGATCATGGGGACTTCCAGACCTTCCGCGCGAATGGCAGCGACTGCCTTGGGAAGGTCTACGGCTGCGCGTGACGGCATAACATGCCCATTCCGGCGAACCGTCAGGTCGATGCCGGCGAAACCCGCGGCCTTGGCATGCTGAGCCAGTTCCTGCCATGTCAGCTGAGGAACCGATTTCGAGAAAAGACAAAACGTGCCTCTAAATTCGCCGGTCGGCGTTGCGAAAGCCTCCCCGGCAGGCGTCCAGACAGCGGTTACGGCAGCAGCCGAGGAAAGCTTCATAAACGTGCGCCTTGAAAGCATGGTTCGGATGCCCCTTTTTATTTGAATGGTCTCTTCGGTCTCGGTCTTGCCTGCTTCCATCAGGACTGCAACATTGCCATCTCCTGCCCCGGGCCGACCGCGCCGATCCCCGGACCGTTCAAGCCAGACGTATCCATGGTGCCATCGGTCACATGAAAGATGCCCGGGAAGCGCTTGTCCCAGCCTTTGCTCGCAGCGGGCACAAATTGACGCGCGTTCGCTTCGATCGCCTTCACGCCGGGCACATGAGCAGCCAGGCTCGCCGATTGAATCAGCGAGGCCGCCGGACAAGTCAAGTCCTGCACGCACAAAAACATCTTGTTCTTTTCCATCACCGGCGCAAGAATCATCATGTTGCTCTGCCCCTTACACGCTTTGAGGGCGGCGCCGGTATATCCCATCTGCCGCGACAGCATCAGAGCGTGCAGGCCGGTGAGAGATTCATCAATGACGATTGGTTTGAGTTTTGCTGCCGCGAACATTACGTTTTGCCGATGGGTATCCAAATCTCGTGCCGTCGGCTGCTCAACGTACTGAATCCGCGCGAACCCTTCCGGAGACCGCTGCTTCACCGTGTTCAGAAAGTTAATAAGATATTCAACGTTCGGACACCGCTCATTGAAATCCAGCGAATAAAGAAAATCACGGACCCCACGCTTGCGTTGTGTCTCGGTAACAACCCGGTCCACGGTCAGGACGCGAGCCACGTCCCAGTTCAGGTCATCGCCGTCAAGCTTGATTTTGAAGTGAGTCAGGCCGTTGTAATAAATCCACTGCGGGAGCGTTTCCGGCAGGCCGTCATTGATTGGATGGGTAATATCCGATTCGACGATCGGGTCAATGGCTGACACCAGGTGATACATCGGCATCCGGCCCTTCGGCTGCGTGGAAATGTAGTCGTTCGGATATTGCCCCTTATACCCCGGACCGAGATAGTATGAGAGGTCGCGATTCATGAACTCTGGCCCGTACGTCGAATAACAGTTCAATCCATGTAGTTTCCCGTAGGCGTCGTGCACCGCAGCGTCGAAGGCGCTGGCCGTCACCAGCGTACAAAGCGCAGGGATTGGCTCGGGAAGCTTTGCCTCCGATGTGATCTGTTGAGCTGCCTTCAGATATTGGGGTTCCAGCACCCAGTTGAGTTCAATAGGGTGACCGAACCCGGTGTAACTCCGGGTGATCGCCGCAATACGCTCCGCCAGCTTTTTCATCGCCGCCAATGTAGCGTCATACGATAGCGTACGGGAAGGGAATGACCAGGTATTCGAGAGTGGCATTTGGCCAAACCCCGTGGCCACCTTGTCTTCCTTCGATCTGACCGCGCAAACCACGTTGAGGAGAGCGATCCTGTCACTCACGATGCCGCCGAATTTGATGGGAACACGGTACTTATAGTTCTTGAATGCAATGACGATATTTTCGATGCGAACATCGGGAGCACGCGGCACACTTGCCTTTAAGATTGCTGGACCGGATGCTAGGCCTGCAGCCAGGAATCTGACGAAAGTGCGCCGTCCGACGTTTCCCACGATTGCCTCACGGTTATCTCAGCGTTATGGGGTCTCCGCGCAGAACCCAGAAGGCGAGAGCTTAGTGGAGATCCCCATTTCTATTTCTACGGCTCGACCTCCAGCGCGGCGGTCAGCGGAACATCCGCGGAAGAGGCGCCCACCATGATATCGAAGGTCCCGGGCACTACCGACCAATGCATATTGAGATCGAGCAGCATCAGGTCCTCAGGAGTCAGCGTGAAACTGACGGTCTTGCTTTCACCTGGGTCGAGGGCAACCCGTTGGAATCCGTGCAGCTGTTCGATAGCGGTAGAGACCGGGGCAAAGCGCTCATGGGTGTACAGCTGAACCGTTTCTACCCCCGGACGGTCACCAGTATTCTTGACCACAACATGGACAAGGGCATCGCCGCCGGCGTGGATCCGGGGTGTATCGACCACGAGATTGCTATAGTTGAATCGTGTGTAACCCAGGCCATAACCAAATGGGTAAAGTGGACTTGACGGCATGTCTACATATCCGTAGTTCTTACTCCATCCCTTCTGAACCCAAAAAACTTTCGAAGGCTTGCAATCGTAGTAGGCGGGCAGTTGGGCAGAACTGCGAGGGATGGTAATCGGAAGCCGGCCGCTTGGATTGTAATCACCAAAAAGTACATCGGCGACGGCTGTGCCGCCACGTTCCCCCGGTTCCCACGCCTCAACCAGCGCCGGAACATGGGCGGCTTCCCAACGCACGGAGAGCGGTCGTCCATTGATCAGCACCACAACCACCGGTGTACCAGTTGAAGAGACTGCTTCAACGAGGTCCTGCTGCACGCCGGTAAGATCGAGGCTCGCCA
>JBARKD010000272.1:0-6336 GCA_049800615.1 Acidobacteriaceae bacterium
ACTGAAGTCGGGCCCTGATACAAAAACCGCGTTTTTTCCGCAGCCTGTGAAGCCGGTCTTCTATTCAAATTGACGGCGGGGCTGAAGCCCCGCCCCTTCAAAACAAAAAAGTCACAGGCTCTCGGAATGACAAATGGAGAAGCTTGCGGCTCAAATTTATCCCCATCAGGTGGCAGAGGCGATTGCCGCCATCCGACCCATTATTTAGAGCAGAGGGATGCGAAGACCCGCTGCCCACGGCAAGACTCCTAAGAGAGTGTCTCTCCTGATGCTTGCGCCCATCAGCTGCCATCACGCAGATGAGAAGATAAGGGGGCAATGCTGAGAACAATTTCGACCCACGTATTTTTGCGCCAGAGGCTGCATCCCGGCTTGCTGGACGCCTTGGCAAAAGGAGGCGCACAAGCGATCGAGATTTTTGCCGCGCGCCAGCACTTTGACTACACGTCCAGACCGCACGTAAAGGAAATTGCACTGTGGTTCGCCGCCCACCCGGTCGAACCGTTCTCCATGCACATGCCCATGTTTGGGGACACGGAAATGGGTCGCACCGGCGCACCGGCGGTCAATGTCGTTCACCCGGATAAGTCACGGCGAATCGACGCCATGGACGAGGTGAAGCGAGCACTGGAAAGCGCCGAGGACATGCCGCTGCGCCACCTGATTCTGCACCTGGGGGAACGTGAAGATACCTGGAGCTCACGCACCCTGGAGCATGCGATGTCCGCCATCGAGCATCTGCAGGCCTTCGCCCGACCTTTGGGAGTCAAGCTCCTCCTCGAAAATCTGCAAAACGAAGTCACTCAGTCGGCGAACCTGGTGGAAATTGTGCGCATCGGCCACTTTAAGGATGTAGGCGTATGCCTGGACCTGGGACACGCGCACCTAGGCCCCGGCATCGCGGCGACCATTGCGGAGTTGAAACCCCTCATTCGCTCCGCGCATATTCATGATAATCATGGGCAGAAGGATGAGCATCTCTGGCCCGGGGAGGGAACCATTCCCTGGAAAGAGTCCACAGAAGAACTTCGCACCGCGCCCGAGTTGACGGCAGCAGTGTTGGAAATTCAATATGCTCACGAGGATTCGCCGGAGCATATCGCGGGCAAAGCTGCCGATGCCTTCAAACTGCTCCAGCTGTAGGTGCAAATGACAGAAGTAAAAAATCAGGAGGCGACGACGGCTCCGCTGGCTACTGTCGCGACCCTGAACCAGCATGAAGGAAAATCGGTCACGCTGCGGGGGTGGCTGTACAACCTGCGGGAGAGCGGAAAGCTGCTGTTCCCCATTTTCCGAGACGGTACAGGCACGGTCCAGGGCATCGTGCCCAAGGCCGCGGTGACCCCGGATGTCTTTGAAAAGGTCCGCGGGCTGACCCTGGAGTCGAGCGTCATTGTGACCGGCCGCGTCCGGGCCGACCATCGTGCCCCCGGCGGATACGAATTAGATGTCCTCGATGTGGAAGTGCTGCAGCGGGTAAGCGAGGAAGAACCTTTCCCGATCACCCTCAAGGAACACGGTGTCGAGTTCCTCATGGAGCATCGGCACTTGTGGATCCGTACCCCGCGGCAATCCGCCATCCTGCGCATCCGTGCGGAAATCATCAAGGCTGCGCGCGATTATCTCGACGAGAACGGCTTTACGCTCACCGATCCGCCCATCCTCACCCCCGCCGCTTGCGAAGGAACCAGTACCCTGTTTCCCGTTGACTACTTCGGCGACGAAGCTTTTCTCACCCAGAGCGGCCAGCTGTACATCGAAAGCACGGCAATGGCGTTGGGTAAGGTCTATTCCTTCGGCCCCACGTTTCGCGCGGAAAAATCGAAGACCCGGCGTCATCTGACGGAGTTCTGGATGGTGGAACCGGAATTGGCTTATGCGACGCTCGACGATTTGATGGTGCTGGCGGAAGAGTTTCTCAGCTTTATCGTTCAGCGTGTCCTGACGCGCCGGGCACTGGACCTGAAGGTAATAGGCCGCGACGTCGCCAAGCTGGAGGCCGTACGCGCCCCCTTTCCCCGCATCACCTACGACCAGGCCGCCGCCATGCTGCAGGGAGCCTTTTCTCAAGGCCTGCTGGAGCAGAAATTCGAATACGGAGACGACTTCGGATCGCCGGATGAGACTTACCTGTCCTCCCAGTTCGATCGCCCGGTCATGGTGCATCGTTATCCGGCCGCGGTGAAAGCGTTCTACATGGAGCCTGACCCGCAGGATCCCAAGCTGGCTTTGTGTGTCGACGTTCTGGCGCCTGAAGGTTACGGTGAGATCGTCGGCGGCTCGCAGCGCATCGACTCCTACGCTCTGCTCAAGCAGCGCATCGAGCAGCACCACCTGCCGCTCGAAGCCTTTTCCTGGTACCTGGACCTGCGCCGCTACGGGTCGGTTCCCCACTCCGGCTTCGGTATGGGCATCGAACGCGCGGTGGCCTGGATATGCGGCCTGGAGCACGTGCGCGAGACGATCCCGTTCGCCCGGACCCTGAATCGCATTTACCCCTAAGCCCATGACACACGATCGCAGTTCGGGCACTGTTCCCCACGGCGGGGTGCAGTCTCTTCCCCCGCGGCAAGTACGCATTCTGGGCGCACCGCTCGACCTGGGGCAAGCCCGGCGTGGAGTGGACATGGGTCCTTCCGCGGTCAGGGTAGCCGGACTCGAAGCCCGGCTGGAGTCTCTGGGTCACCTGGTGAGCGATGGCGGAAATGTGCCTGTCGCGATAGCGGAAACGCGCAACTCCGGCGAAGCCAACGCAAAGTACCTCAAGGAGATCAGCGAGACCTGCGAACGGGTGGCGAGCATGGTGATACAGACGCTCGAGGAAGGCATCACTCCGCTGATTCTGGGAGGCGACCATTCCGTCGCCGCCGGTTCGGTATCCGGTGTTGCGGAATTCTATCGCCGGCGTAATCAGAAGATCGGACTGATCTGGCTCGACGCTCATTCCGATATCAACACCCCCGCAACGTCGCCTACCGGAAACGTTCATGGCATGCCCCTGGCCGCTTTGCTCGGGCTGGGACCGGAGATGCTGTCGGGCATTTTCGGCTGGCAGCCTAAGATTGCGCCGGAGAACGCTGTGCTGATTGGTGTGCGTGACGTAGACAGCACCGAGAAGGAAAATATCCGGCGTGCCGGCATCTCGGAGGTGTACACGATGCGCGATATTGACGAACGCAGCATGCGCACGGTGATGGAAGAGGCATTGCGAGCGGCCGGCCGGGGAACGGCGGGGTACCACGTTTCCCTGGATATGGACTGGATCGATCCGGAAGACGCGCCGGGCGTGGGCACGCCGGTGCGCGGGGGCGCCACTTACCGCGAAGCACACCTGGCCATGGAAATCCTGGCCGACCATGGCCGCCTGCTGAGCTTTGAGATTGTCGAGGTCAACCCGGTCATCGACGAGCACAATCGCACCGCCGAGTTGGCGGTGGAGCTGATCTGCTCCGCTTTCGGAAAAAAGATCTTGTAGAGGTCGTCTAGAGGTCGTCGGGCGGCGGGGTCAACCAGCCTCAAGCGGTATCGCCACGCGCTGCATGGGATTCGCTTGCATGGCGGCGGCGCCGGGAGAGCGGAAAGAGAATATAGCCGCCAGATACAGACAGTAGAGCAGAAAAAGCTCCAGATTCTGCTGCCGCAACAGCAGAATGAGAAGGAACTTGTTGGCAACGACGCTATGCCACTGCCCGCTTTCGAGCAAGGACATCTGTAACCGGTACTGTATGGATACGGCGCTCAGCGCGGTCAGGATGACGATGGAGGCGCCGAGAAGACGGCGTTTCTCGAAGACGATCATGGCCGCCGGAACGGAAAGCAGAAGCAGCCGGCTGTCGTAAAAACGATGATAGACAGGCATCAGCGACAATATGGATAAGGCTGCGAGGGCAATAAGATGCGTTTCGGGCAGCCGCGAAGCGCGCAGGACAGCGGCGACGCCCGCCGCCATCAGGCCCAGGAATAAGGCATATGCCGCGGTGTTGAACTTCCGCGCGTCGGCAAAGAAGATGCTGCTTAACGTTTGCAGATTAATATCGCCAATGGCCTGGGGATTTTGCGGCCTGGGGTCGGCACTTCCGCCCGGGCTCAGGGTCGTGGAGAGATTCGACTGCAGAGTGGAGGTCCAGCCTGCGCTGCGCGGATGATGGCGAAGGATGAGACCTGCGCACAAGAGCAGCGCGCCTGCGCCGGCAAGCGAAACGGCTGCGTAACGCCAATGGATTCTGCGTATCACGAGGTAGAGGACGAGGAGTCCGCCAATCTGGGGCTTGACCGCCAGGCTGAGCATTAGCATCAGGGTTCCCAACGGGAGGAGGCGTCCGAGCAGAAGAAGACAAGTGCCGAGAATCATCGTGGAAATAGCGAACATTCCGGGCTGACCAAGCACCAGCAGGATTCCCGCCGTGGCTACGATAAACGAAACCAGCACGGTGGCCAGCCAGCGATGTGCCGGGCACATCGATAAGACAAGCATCGCGGAGAGCACGAACAGGCTCCCGTTCAGCAGGAACCACACCCAGCGGGCAACAGGAAACCGGAGTAGCGCCAGCGGGGAAAGCGCCAAAAACGTGGAAGGCGGGTAAACCGGCACATCGATTTGCCAGGAGGGCAGTTCCTTCGCCTGGCCGCCCGCGGCAAAGAACTGCTGTTCCAGTTGCGACGGCTGGTAAGGGTCGCAGCCGTGCAGGAGGCAGAGCGCCCCGGTATATACCGGGACGAAGTCGTTGGACGCATGAGTGACCCTGGCTCCGCCAAGGGCAAACAACGTGATGGCCGAGATACAAAGAACGAGCCAAGGCAGGTCGAGCTTGGGAAACTTCATGCGGATTTGCGACCCGATGCCGGACCCTTTCTCCAAAATCATAGCGGCGCGTGCGTGGATTGCATAGTGAACCGGGATGTTCGCGTCTGTTTGGCTGCCGGGATGCAAAAGTTTTAACCGGAAAGTTGCGTGGCCGTGTTCTTCTCTTCGCAGGAGGATTACCGTGTCCTGGTACGCGCTCAACGATCCCAATGATCCGAGGCTCGACGAACTGGCCGCGCAGTTCCAGCTTCACCCACTCCACATAGAGGACTGCCGCAGCAACAATGAGCGCCTCAAGGCCGAGGGAACGGAGCGCTATTTGTTCCTGATCCTCAAATACATTCAATCCGTGGAGGAGGGGGAGCTTAACTTTGCGAGCATCTATTTGTTTGTCGGCCGGGATTTCCTCATCAGTGTCCGCGACCCCTCGTGCGTAAGCAATGAGATTTTGCTGCGGGCGGAGAAGGCCGGACCGGAGGAGGTGCCATCCAAGCTCCTTTATCTGATCATGGACAGTATTGTCGACTCCTACTTTGTGTCCATCGATCACAGCGATGATCGCATCGACGACCTGCAGGACAGCGTGCTGGACAATCCGTCTCCGGAGATACTGGAAAATCTGTTCGCTCAGAAACGGAAGTTGATCGAGCTGCGCCGGATTCTGGTCAATTTGCGCGATGCCTGCATATCCATGCAGCGGGAGTCGGGCTCAATCCTGCAGCCCGAACTCTACCCGTTTTTCAGGGATGTTTACGATCATTCGCTCCGCCTGCTGGATATGGTCGAGACGCTGCGGGACCTGCTCAACAACACCTTCGATGTGTACCTGTCGAGTGTCGCCAATCGCACGAACCAAGTGATGAAGGTTCTGACCGTTCTGAGCACGATCGCGCTTCCCGCGCTGGTCCTCTCCGGGATTTACGGGATGAATCTGAAAGGGCTGCCCTTCCTCGAGTCGGATCACGGCACCGAAATCGTGGTGGGGGCAATGGATATTTGTACCGAGCTGGTGCTGTGGATGCTTAAACGGTACGAATGGCTATAGTGTAGCCACTTCGGTTCGCTACCCCGGATTTCCCGGTGAGGTTTGTGCGTTGGCGAGCTTCATGCGCCTTTCTTTAGCGGAAAGGCGCGCACGCGGACGTGTCCAGTTCAGCGTAACGGGAAATCCGGGTTCGCTTCGGTCTGGATGACAAATTTGTTGCGCAGCCCGCCGTTGCGTCGCGGTTGGGAAAACTGCAGATCCCTTCACTACGCTTCGCTCCGGTCGGGACGACAATTCTGTTGCGGATCCGGTTGTTGCGTCGCGGTTGAGGTCAGACTGCAGATTCCTCGGCGTCGGTCGGACTGACAAAGGAGAGGTGTGCGGCTCAAATGTGAGAGCAGCCGGGCTGATGGGAAAACTGCAGATCCCTTGTATCTAGAGAGAGGGCGACATTTTTTAAGAGAATGTCGTTAGGCGAGGGTGGATAGCCGTCCGCCCTCGCCGCGGTGAGCGTCGCCCGTGATCCCTCCGGTTACAGCCGTAGTGG